>JAHJUC010000189.1 GCA_018829385.1 Alphaproteobacteria bacterium | reverse complement strand
GTCTGCATCCGGGTCAGCAGTCCCATTCGGGTGAGAAATTCCTTGTGCCCCTCGATGCCGACCAGATCGGCCATCCGGGCGGTGCCGATATTGGAGGAATAGATGAAGATTTCCGGCACGCTCAGCACCCGGTTCTTGCCGTGAAAATCCTTGATGGTGAAGCCGCCGATGCGGATCGAACCGCGGGCGTCGAAGGAATCCGACATCTTCACCAGGCCCGAATCGAGCGCCATCGCCGTCGTGAACGCCTTGAAGGTCGAGCCCATCTCGTAGGTGCCCGCCGACATCCGGTTGAGCCGGTCCTTCTGCAGCGCTTCCACCGGATTGTTCGGATCGTAATCCGGCAGCGACGACATGCCGATCACCTCGCCGGTATGCACGTTGAGCACCACGCCGGCGGCCGCGATCGCCTTGTAGCGGTCCATGGCCGCCGCAAGCTCGTCGCGCAGCACGTGCTGCACCCTCAGATCGAGCGACAACCGCACCGGCTTCATGTCCTCGTTGACCGTCAGGCCGGCGGCGGCCAGGTCGCCGAGCCCCTGCCCGTCGACATATTTCTCCATCCCGGCAATGCCCTTGTTGTCGATGTTGACGTGACCGACGACATGCGACGCCGTCGGCCCACCGGGGTAGAAGCGGCGGGTTTCCGGCCGGAAGCCGATACCCGGAATGCCGAGTGCAAGGATCTGGCTTTGCTGCTTCGGGGTCAGCTGCCGTCTCAGCCACTGGAACCGCGAATTCGACGACAGCTTGCGGTGAATGCCGCGCATGTCGAGATCGGGAAGCACGGTGGCGAGCAGTTCGATCGCCTCGTCGGGATCGACAATCTTGTTGGGCTCAGCAAACAGCGACACGGTGCGGATGTCGGTGGCAAGCACCTCGCCGTTGCGGTCGAGCAGGTCCGGCCGCGAGATCAGCAGCTGGTCGGCGCGGGCAATCGAGGAAACCGTCTCCGGCGAGCGCATCCCGTACTGCACCAGCCGCGCCCCGATGACTCCGTAGAACACCCCGAAGCAGGCAATGGCGATAATGATGCGGTTCTTGGCCTGCGTGCCTTGCGCCTTGCGCACGCCCTCGAATTCGAGTGGTGAACGGCCGCGCCCGTCAGCCGCATTGCCGGCTGGGCCAAGCCCGGAAAGAAGCGTCCCCAGTTTTCTCATTGTTCCACAGACCCCGTCGTCAGTTCCGCGTCGGTTTCGCCCTCGGCCACTTGCGGCTCGAAATCGCTCGCCCGCCCGGGCAGCTCTTCGGGCCCGGCCATTTGTTCAGGCGTGATCGGTTTCAGCCCCAGTTCCGCCTCGAAGGCCGTCGACAGCCGCTGCAGCCTTGAGGGCTGGTTGAGCAGGCTCCAGTCCGCCTCCAGCAGATCGATGGTTTCTTCCTGCAGCCTGATCTCGGCCTGCAGCTCCTGCACCTGCGCCAGCTTTTCCTCGGCTGCATGCTTGATCTGGTAGGTCACGGTGGCGGCCGCGATCATCGCGCCGACAAGCACCAGGTCGATGGTTCGCAGCATGGCTCAGCCTCCGAGAGCCGCAAGCGCGGCGAGATTGGGGACGGGAAGGATGTCGGCGTCGGCCTTGCCGGCGGGTGCGGCGGTGCGCAGCCCGGCGCGCATTTTCGCCGACCGCGATCGCGGATTGATCGCACATTCTTCATCACCGGCCGTCACAGGCTGCTTGCCGATCAGCGTGAACGTGGATTGCTTTTCCGCCACCATCGGCAGATGCCGCGAGCCCGACGCCTTGCCGGCGCGGTCCTGGAAGAAACGCTTGACGATGCGGTCTTCGAGCGAATGGAAGCTGACCACCACCAGCCGCCCGCCGGGCTTGAGCGCCCGCTCGGCGGCAAACAGCGTCCGCGCCAGTTCGCCAAGCTCGTCGTTGACATAGGTCCTCAATGCCTGGAACACCCGCGTGGCCGGGTGGATCTTGTCCTGCGGCCGCCGCGGCGAGACCTTTTCGATCAGCCCGGCCAGTTGCCGGGTGGTGGCGAACGGCGCCTTCTGCCGCTCCGCCTCGATCGCCCGGGCGATCCGGCCGGCATGACGTTCCTCGCCCAGAATGCCGAAGATGCGGGTCATGTCGGAGGGCTTGGCGCGGTTGACCACGTCCGCCGCGCTGACGCCCGATTGCCCCATCCGCATGTCGAGCGGCCCGTCGCGCATGAAGGAGAACCCGCGTTCGGCCTCGTCGATCTGCATCGAGGAGACGCCGATATCGAGCACCACGCCATCGAGGCTTGCCTCCTCGACATGATCGAGCAATTCGGAAAACCGGGCATGGATGAGCTTGAGCCTGCCTCCCGAGGCCTCGACCATCGCGGCACCCGCCGCGATCGCATCGGGATCGCGGTCAAAGGCTATGACCTCGGCCCCGGCCTCGAGAATGGCGGCTGTGTAGCCGCCCGCGCCGAAGGTGCCGTCGACGATGGTCTCGCCGGGCTTGGGCGCCAGGGCCACGAGAACCTCGCGGAGAAGAACCGGAATGTGGCGGACAGGTCCGCCTTGGACGTCAGTTTCACCGTCGCCCATGTCCGCCGTCATTCCGTTTCTCCATCCATTGGGGACGGTCAGGAAATGGCCGTCCGTTCTTTCCGGGCCCGCGACTGCATTTCCTCGAATGCCGCCGGTTCCCAGAGCTGAAAATGATCCCCCCGCCCCGCGAACGTCACCCGGTCGGTGATGCCCGCAAAATCGCGGATGAAATCCGTCACCAGAAGCCGACCCTCGCCGTCGAGCTTCATGAACACGCCGCCGCCGTGAATGAGTAGCGACATCTTGTTGGCCTCCGTCGAGAACGGATCCTGCGATCCGATCATCCGCTCGAAGCGCTCTAGCACCTCCGGCCCGGCCATCGAGACCGCCGGAAACACGAAATCCTGCCAGGCGTAGAGCTCTTCGACCGCCGAACGCGCCAGCACAGCACGGAACATCGATGGCACGGACACCCGTCCCTTCGCGTCGATCCTGTTTGTCGCATGCGACAGGAACCGGTTCATGACTCTGTACCGCCGCTTCCGCCTGTTGGCCCCACTCCATCGATCCCCCGGTTTGGCACCGTTCATCCGCGCGCAGGACTTCAAGGGCGGCGAAGACCGCCTGCGCGGCGCCTTGCGGGAACCGCAGTCCGGATTGGGATGAAACGGCGGATGCCCGCCTGCTGATCTTGGGCTTTTGGGATATCATGGGCCACCATGGGCGTCAATGGGAACCACCCCCATCAGGCGCACGCGTTTGGGCCATTAATATC
>JAHJUC010000021.1 GCA_018829385.1 Alphaproteobacteria bacterium | reverse complement strand
TGCCCTTCGTCCGCGAACCAGTTGGCCCGCTCCCAGCCTGCCACTTCGCCGAACACCGCGCCGTGCGCCTTCAGCTGCTCGTGGATCGGTGAGCGGCGAACGCCGCGCGCCGTCGCCATCTGCCGGTAGGGAAAATGATCGGCGTAGAGAAGACCCAGCGTTTCGGTGACGCGGCTCTGCAGGTAATGCCGGTTCTTCTGGAATGGCTGCGCCCGGCGGATATCGACTTCCCAGAGATCGAACGGCGGCTCGCCGTCATTCATCCACTGCGCCAGCGCAAAGCCGGCCCCGCCGGAGGAGACGATGCCGATGGAATTGTAGCCGGCGGCGACCCAGTAGCCTTTGATCTCCGGCGCTTCGCCGAGATAATAGCGGTCGTCCGGTGTAAAACTTTCCGGCCCGTTGAAGAAGGTGTGAATGCCGGCGGTGGCAAGCAACGGCAGCCGGTTGACCGCCTGTTCGAGGATCGGCTCGAAATGGTCAAAATCCTCGGGCAGCTGGTCGAAGCAGAAGTCTTCCGAGATGCCGTTCATGCCCCAGGGCTTGGCGACCGGCTCGAAGGCGCCGAGCAGCATCTTGCCTGCATCTTCCTTGTAGTAGGCACACTCGTCCGGCACCCGCAGCACCGGCAGCCGCGGCAAACCCTCGATCGCCTCGGTGACGATGTAGAAATGCTCGCAGGCATGCAGCGGCAGCGTCACGCCGGATTGCGCCGCCAGATCGCGGCCCCACATGCCGCCGCAATTGACCACGAGATCGGCAGCAATCGTGCCGCTCTCCTCGCCCTGCTGCCAGTCGACCCCGGTGACCCGTCCGTTGGCGCTGTTGACCGACGTGACCTTCACCCCCTCGATGATCCGCGCGCCGTTCAGCCGTGCGCCCTTGGCCAGCGCCATGGCGATGTTGGCAGGGTCGCACTGCCCGTCGAGCGGCAGGTGAACTGCGGCGGTGACGTCGGAGATGTTGAGATGCGGATACATCTTCAACACCTCGTCGGGGCTGATTTCCTGGACGTCGATGTCGAAGGCCCGGGCAAGCGATGCCTGGCGGTAGATCTCTTCCTTGCGTGCCTCCGTCAGCGCCACGGTGATCGAGCCGCATTGCCGCATGCCGGTGGCGACGCCGGTTTCCGCCTCCAGCTTGACGTAGAGATCGGCGGAATATTTGGCGAGCCGCGTCATGTTGAGCGAGGCCCGCAATTGCCCGATCAGGCCTGCCGCATGCCAGGTGGTGCCGCAGGTCAGCTGCTTGCGTTCGAGCAGCACGATGTCGCGCCAGCCGAGCTTGGCCAGATGGTAGGCCACCGAGCAGCCGGACACGCCGCCGCCGACGATGACCACGCGGGCGTTTTGGGGAACAGTCACGCTCATGCCCGCAGTCTTTCGTTTTGGGGATCCCACAGCAGCTGATCCGGCTCAACCGTGGCGGCGAAGCGCTCGCCGAAGATCTCGACTTCGAGCCGAGTTCCGGGTTCGGTAAGGTCGGCCCGCACCATCCCGAGCGCGATCGACTTGCCGATGCGGTGGCCCCAGCCGCCGGAGGTGGTTTCGCCCACCACGATGCCATCGTGCCAGAGCGTCGACATGTAGGGCGCGTCGCAATCGCCTGCCTCGATTGTCAGCGTCACGAACCGCTTGGAAACGCCCTGCTGCCTCTCCGCTTCAAGCGCCTGCTTGCCGAGGAAATCCGGCTTGTCCCATTTGACGAAGCGGTCGAGGCCGCCCTGCAGCACGGTGTAATCCGTCGACAGATCGCCCTTCCAGGCGCGGTATCCCTTCTCCAGCCGCAGCGAATTGAGCGCGAACATGCCGAAGGGCTTGAGCCCATGCGGTTCGCCGGCCTTCATCACCGCATCGAACACCTTCGCCGTGTCTTCCACCTTGGAATGGATCTCCCAGCCGAGCTCGCCGGCGAACGACACCCGCACCAGCTGGCACCAGGTGCCATCCACCTGCGCCGACTGATGCGTAAGCCATCCCTTACTCAAATCCGCGTCGGTGATACCCGCCAGGATCTCCCGCGATTTCGGACCGGTCAGGATCTGGCAGGAAAACGCTTCGGTGACATCCTGGATCGCGATCTCGGAGCCGGCCGGCAGATGCTTGATCAGCCATTCATAGTCATGCAGCTGCGCCGTGGCCGCCGTGATCAGGAAGAAGAAATCCTCGTCCAGCGCCATCAGCGACATCTCGGTGACGATGCGGCCCTTGGCGTCAGCGAAATAGCCCAGCCCGATCCGGCCCGGTTTCGGCGCCACGCCAGTAATCAGCGAATTGAGCCAGTCGCGCGCGCCGGGTCCTTGCACCCGGAACCGCGAAAATCCGGGCAGGTCGAGAATGCCGGCCGCGTCACGCACCGCCAGGCACTCCTCGCGCACCGCACCGAACCATGCGCCTTCGCGCGCCCAGGTCTGGGTTGACTCTTCGCTTATGTCGTCGCCGGGACGGGCATACCAGTTGGCCCGTTCCCAGCCGTTATAGGCGCCGAACTGGCCGCCAAGGTCTGCGATCCGGTCATGCACCGGCGACAGCTTCTTGTTGCGCCCCGCCGGCCAGGCATGGTGCGGGAAGTGCATGGCGTATTCGTGGCCATAGACCTCCATGCCCTTGGCGATGGTGTAGTCCTGGTCGCAGAACGCGGTGAAACGGCGCGGGTCGCACGACCACATGTCCCACTCGGTCTCGCCTTCCATCACCCATTCCGCCAGCACCTTGCCGGCGCCGCCACCCTGGCAGATGCCGAAGGTGAAGACGCAGGCCTCGAACGCGTTGGGGACGCCCGGCATCGGCCCGATCAGCGGGTTGCCGTCCGGCGTGTAGGGGATCGGCCCGTTGATGTTCTTGGTCAGGCCCGCGGTACCCAGCAGCGGCACCCGCTCGCAGGCGTCGTTGATGTACCATTCCAGCCGCTCGAGATCGTCCGGATAGAGCTGGAAGGAGAAATCCTCGGGCATCGGATCGTCCGGCGTCACCCAGTGGGCCTTGCAGTTGCGCTCATAGGGGCCGAGGTTGAAGCCGTTCTTCTCCTGCCTGAGATAGTAGGAGCTGTCGACATCGCGCATCAGCGGCAGCTTGTGGCCGACTTCTGCGGTCCAGGCCGCCACTTCCGGAACCTCGTCAAACAGCATGTACTGATGGCTCATCACCATCATCGGCACGTCGCGGCCGAACATCTTGCCGACTTCGCGGGCATAGTATCCGGCCGCATTGACCACGTATTCGCAGCGGATCTCGCCCTTCTCGGTCGAGATCACCCACTCGTCGTTGTCTCGGCGCGCGCCGGTGGCCGGGCAGAAGCGGTAGATTTTCGCGCCGAGGTCGCGCGCGCCCTTGGCCAGCGCCTGGGTCAGCTGCGCAGGATCGATGTCGCCGTCATAGGGATCGTAAAGCGCGCCGGCGAGATCGTGGATCTCGGCGAAGGGATAGCGCGAGGTGATCTCGTCCGGCGACAGGATGTCGAGATCCATGCCCTGGTAGCGGCCCATGCCGACCACCCGCTGGAACTCCCTCAGCCGCTCCTTCGAGTGCCCGAGCCGGATCGACCCGGTGACGTGGTAGTTCATCGGGTAGTCGACCGCAGCCGCCAGCCCGCGGTAGAGCTCGGCCGAATAGCGCTGCATGTTCATGATCGACCAGGAGGACGAGAATGTCGGCACGTTGCCTGCCGCGTGCCAGGTCGAGCCAGCCGTCAGCTCGTTCTTTTCCAGCAGCACGCAGTCGGTCCAGCCGGCCTTGGCCAGATGATAGAGCGCCGAGACGCCAACCACGCCGCCACCGATGATGACAACCCGCGCATGCCCTGCAATCTCGCTCACCCGCCTTCTCCCTCGGATCGATCTGTCCGCAGCGAGTATCGAGCCCGAATTTTCAGTTCGCAATCAGGCCCCGACACCATTATTAATCGACAAACTCGATTAGGGTGCAGGCAGCAAATTATGGGAGGTGGATCGTGCAGATCGAATTGCTGGAGACATTTCTCGATCTCATGGAGACGAAAAGCTTCAACCGGACCGCGGACCGGTTGAATCTGAAGCAGTCAACTGTGTCGGCCCGCATCAACACGCTCGAAGCCGTGCTCGGCAAGAAGCTGTTCACCCGGAGCCGCGCCGGCACCCAGCCGACGCCTGCCGGGTACCGGTTGCTCGACCATGCCCGCGCGCTTCGCCATCAATGGAACGAAGCCCGCCGCTCGGTGGCAAGCACCGGCAATTTCGACCAGTCGATGCGGATCGGCATCCAGCACGATCTTGCCTCCAACCACATCGCCGATTGGGTCGCGGGATTTCGCGCCATCCTGCCCAGGGCCGCCTTCTACATCGATCTCGACTTTTCCAACCAGATGAGCGTCGACCTGCTCGCCGGCGAACTCGACCTGTCGATACTTTATACGCCGAAAAACATGCCTGATCTCCACAACGAGCTCATCGGCGAGGTCGGTTACCGGCTGATCAGTTCGAGTGCCAGGCGCATCGCCGACATCGAGCCAGCCAGCTACATCTTCACCCGCTTCTCGCCAGCCTTCGAGAAGGTGCACAATCCGATGATGGCCGACCTTGCCGAGGCGCCGCTGTCGAGCGGCCAGAACATCACCGTCTGCGGCCTGCTGTCATCGCTGGGCGGCTCGGCCTATGTGCTCGAGGAATCCGCCACCGAGATGGTGGCGGCACAGGGCTTCGACTATGTCGAGGACGCGCCGCGCATTCCGCAGGGCGTCTATTGCGCCATGCATCTGCGCAACCGCCATTCCCATGTCCACCGGCGCCTGCTCGAAAGCGTGCGCCGGCAGCTGGCGTCCGACCCCGGTAGGGGCTGAATCGGGGCCCCGCTCCGACAGCGCTAAGCAGCCACTGTCCGTGTGCCGCTACCCGACAGGTTCTTCCAGATCCGCCAGGCTTCAAGCGCCGCCAGCGGCAGGAAGTTGACCAGTGCCGGCCCGAGATTGTCGTGCACGAAGATCCAGTGCACAAGCGTCAGCACCGCCGCTGGGTAGACGAACCGCTGCAGCGTCTTCCACTTTTTCAGCAGCCAGCGCTGCGAGATGTTGTTACTGGTCAGGCCCAGCGGCACGAAGATGGCGAATGCCAGCCAGCCGGTCCAGATCCCGAGTTCCATGAACTCGGCCAGCATCGGCGCCAGCGCGCCCTTTTCCATGATGTAGAGAACCAGGTGCAGCACGGCGTAGAGAAAGGCCGCGACGCCCAGCGCGCGGCGACGGCGCATCAGCCAATTCAGCCAGCCGGCCTTGGGAAAGATCATCCTGAGCGGCGTGATCATCATCGCGATGATCATGAAGCGGGCGGAAAACTCGCCGCTGGGGTGCAGCAGCCCCTTGGCCGCGCCCGGATCCGAAGACAGGGCAATCATCATCGGCAGCGCCGGCAGGGCGAGAAGCGCCCAGAAGAAATAACGAGAGGAGAGTATGCTTTTCACGGTTTAGGTCCTTTCCGATCTGCCTCCCAATCCGTGTTCTGGAATACGCCCGAGAGCCGCCGGCTCCTAGTTAAACTCCTGTAATGAAAGAATATGCAGAGCCTGCCCGAATCCGGGCAGGCTTACCTTTCGGTTGCGGCTCAGCCCGCCCGCTTCACACCATGGGAAAGGCCGGCAATGACGCCGCGCAGTTCGGCCAGTCCGCGCATCCGCCCGATCAGCGGATAGCCCGGATGGGTGTTCCGGCCGGCATCGTCGAGCAGCTCGTGACCATGGTCCGGGCGGAACGGGATCTCGCAGTCGGCTCGGCCCTCATCGCGGCGGCGGCCTTCTTCTTCAAGCAGGGCCGCAACCAGATCGACCATATCGGTGTCGCCGGTCAGGTGCGCTGCTTCCTCGAACGACCCGTCCGCATCCTTGCGCACATTGCGCAGATGGGCGAAGTGAATCCGGTCCGCAAACCGCCGCGCGATCGCCGGAACATCGTTTTTCGGATTGGCGCCGAGCGAGCCCGCACAGAGGGTGAGCCCGTTTGCCGGGCTGTCGACCGCCTCCAGCAGCCAGGCGATATCATCGGCACCGGAGACGATCCGCGGCAGCCCCAGAATGTCGCGCGGCGGATCGTCCGGATGCACGCAGAACCGCATCCCGAGCTCCTCCGCCGTCGGGATCACCTCTTCGAGAAACCGCTTGAAATGGCTCCGCAGCACCGCGCGGTCGATCCCCTCATAGAGCTTCAGAGCGGCCTTCAGCCCGTCAGCGTCGTAGCGGTCATAGGCGCCCGGCAGACCGGCCATCACCGAGTTCATCAGCAC
>JAHJUC010000188.1 GCA_018829385.1 Alphaproteobacteria bacterium | reverse complement strand
TCACCAATATCCGCAAGGATGGCGAAATGCCGCGCGACTACCTGATGGTGGCGACTGCCGCTTTTCGCAACGAGAATTATCCGTGAGTGACATCATGAAAATCTCGACAAGCGGAAACCACAAGGAAACACGGCCATGACGAGCATCCTGGCAGATCTGAACCGGACGGTCCGGAGACTTCGCGGCGACCGCTCCGGCGTCGGCGCCGTCGAGTTCGCGTTGATCGCTCCGGTGCTGATCGTTCTCTACATGGGGTCTCTGGAAATATCGGTCGCCATGTCGGTCAACAAGAAACTGGCGCGCGCAGCCAGCACCGTCGCCGACCTCGTGACCCAGGACGACTCCGTCGACAAGGCCTTCCTGGCTTCCATGGTGAACGTGGCGCAAAGCGTGATGACGCCGTATCGGACGGACGGCATGAGGGTCAAGATCACGGGTATTGCCATCGATGCCACGGGCGTCGGCAAGGCAACATGGTCGTGGCAACAGGACAATACGCGGCCCTATACCGTCGGATCGACCCAAACGCTTCCCAAGGATCTGGCCATTCCGAATACGTTTCTGGTTCGCTCCGAAGTCGAGTTCGATCACAAGCTGCTGCTGATCATGCCGGATATCCAGGATATCGACATCCGGACCCTCAACATGAAGAAAACCTATCATCTTCGCCAGCGCATCGGCGATAGCGTGAGCTGCAGCAACTGCTGATTTTCCTAATGCATGTCGCGCTCCAATGAATCCAATTGAGCGATAACGTACATGCATTGCTTCAAGGGTTTACAGCGACCTTTGCGCATCCGATTGGATGCGCGGCGCTGCAGGCCTGGCGGCAATTCTTCAGGAACAGCGCCGGGGCAGGCTGCCTTGGCGCGCTCACGCGCCAGAGGGCCGGCTGGCTCCAGTCACATCCGGTTTTCCGCGGACTGGCTTTCGTTCAGAGCCTCGACCAGCCCGCGGACATTGCGGTAGTCTTCCGGATCGGGGACGATATAGCCACCGCCGTAGGCAGGCTCGAAAATATCCATCAGGCCGGGCGCTGCCGAGGCCATACCATCAAGGAACGAGCCGAGAGCATCTACCAGGTCATCGGGCATGGACCGGTGAACCGCGTGCGGACCGAAAGGAATGCGCTGGGATGACCAGATAATCCGGACCGGCTCGGCCGCCTTGATCACCGGCTGGTTCCAGCCACCGAACAACCGTTCGACATTAGAGCCCGCTTCTCCCGGTACATCCGGCAACCAGGCAAAGAAACCGTCGACCTTTCCGGCCTGATAGAGTTCGATGACGGAAGCGATGCTGCCGCCGCGGACCAGCTTCGGCTGCTCCAGGCTGCCGGTTTTCATCGCCTGCTGCGGGATCTGCCAGCCCGAGACCGACGCCTCGTCGGAAAACCCCACACTCAGCTGCGCAACGGGAAGGTTGACGCTGTCGCGCACCACAAGCACCGAGCGGAAGCCGGTGGAGCCGTCAGCGGCGACAGGGCTTCGAAAGGCGCGGACACAGCCGCAAGCGGCTTCGGTTGCGGCGAAGGACCGGGCCGAATGGATGGCATAGCCGACGCGACCGCTGGCATGGGCGTCGATCAGGGCCGCGTAACTGCCCAGCTTGATGATCTCGACCGGTATCGCCAGGGCATTGGAGAAGGCCAGGCGGATCGCCTCCAGCTTCACCGGATCGGCGGCCGCGACATGGGTTTCGACAAGACCTATGCGCAGGACAGAAACCGAATCGCGGTAATCCGCCCGCGCCATGCCGGCCGACGCCATGACCAGCCAGATGGCCGCCCAGCCGAGCGCCCGAAGACATCCTGCGAAACTGACACTGCGCTTGATCATGTTCATGGACGATCTATACCATGGCGTTACCGAAATGCACGGTTATGGTGAAAACAAGGTTACCGGGCGAGGGCAATCCCGACAGCGCCACGCATCCAATTGGATGCGCAAAGATCGCCGTAAACCCTTGAAGCAATGCATGTACGTTATCGCTCAAATGAATCCATTTGAGCGCGACATGCACGTCTTCCGATGGCGCTTCAAACCGGCTAGATTGCCTGTCACTCGGAGACAATTTTCATGGCGCGTGCATTCCTGTTTGTTCTTGATTCCTTTGGCATCGGTGGGGCTCCCGATGCGGAAGCCTATGGTGACCTGGGGTCCAATACGCTTGGCCACATTGCAGAGCAATGTGCGGCCGGCCTCGCAGACCGGCCGGGATTGCGCAAGGGTCCGTTGTCATTGCCGCACATGCAGTCGCTCGGCCTGGCGGAAGCAGCGTTAAGTGCCACGGGAAACCTGCCGGCGGGCTGGACACTTGCCTCCAAGCCACGCGGAATCCATGGCGCCGCCAGCGAGGTCTCGCACGGCAAGGACACGCCGTCGGGACACTGGGAGATTGCCGGCCAGCCGGTGATGTTCGACTGGGGGTATTTTCCCGATGACGGGCCTGCGTTCAGCGATGAACTGGTGGCGGCAATCGTTGAGGAAGCGCAGTTGCCCGGAATTCTCGGAAACTGCCATGCGTCGGGAACCGAGATCATTGCCAGGCTGGGCGAGGAGCACATGAAAACCGGCAAGCCGATCTGCTACACCTCGTCCGATTCGGTGTTCCAGATCGCTGCTCACGAGGAGAGCTTCGGCCTCGAGAGGCTGATAGATCTTTGCAAGATCGTGCGCAAGCTGATCGATCCCCTGAACATCGGCAGGGTGATCGCGCGGCCTTTCGTGGGTTCGGCCAAGACCGGCTTCGACCGCACCGGCAACAGGCGTGATTTCTCCGTGCCACCGCCGGGGCCGACATTGCTGGACCAGGTCAGCGAGAGCGGTCACCGGGTGTTCGCGGTCGGCAAGATCGGCGATATCTTCGCCCATCAGGGCGTTACCGACGTGCGCAAGGCCAGCGGAAACCCGGCGCTTTTCGAGGCCACGCTGAAGGCCACGCAGGATGCCGGCGACGGCGATATCGTATTCACCAATTTCGTCGATTTCGACATGCTGTACGGGCACCGCCGCGATGTGGCGGGCTACGCCGCGGCGCTCGAGGCCCTGGATGCGATGCTGCCGCGTTTCGCCAAGCTTCTGAAGCGCGGCGACCTGGTGATCATGACTGCCGATCATGGTTGCGATCCGACCTGGCGCGGCACGGATCACACCCGCGAGCGCGTGCCGGTGCTCGGATTTGGCCCCGGCATTGCTCCGCGCGACATCGGCGTGCGCACAAGCTACGCCGATATCGGCGCCACGCTGGCGCAGCACCTGGGCCTGCCGGGAACCGGCAATGGAAGGAGCTTCCTGTGACCGCCGGAATCAAGAAGGCCGAACTGCATTGCCATATCGAGGGCGCGGCGTCCCCGGCGCTGGTCAAGACACAGGCCCGGAAATACAATGTCGACGTGTCCGGCTTCATCTCCGGCGACCGTTATGTCTGGTCTGATTTCACCTCGTTTCTGGTGGCCTATGACGGCGCAGCATCTCTGTTCCGGACCGAGGAAGACTTCGCATTGCTGGCGCGCACCTATCTTGAGGGAATCGCTGCGGAAGGCGCCATCTATGCGGAAATCTTCGTTTCCCCCGATCATGCACTGGCGTCGGGATTGTCCCCTGCAGCCTATTTCGACGGGCTGGCCGACGGCATCGCGGCTGCGAAGGCCTCGACGGGTATCGAGTGCCGGATGATCATCGTCGGCGTAAGGCACCTGGGCGCGGACAAGGTGGAAGCAGCGGCGCGGCTGGCCAGCAGCAGGCCGCACCCGCTGATCACCGGCTTCGGCATGGCCGGAGAGGAGCGGTTCGGCAAGGTTGCCGATTTTGCCCGGGCTTTCGACATCGCCCGCGACGCCGGGCTTGGCATCACCATCCATGCCGGGGAACTGGCGGGGCCGGAAAGTGTCCGCGACGCGCTCGACCATGTCCGTCCATCGCGGATCGGTCATGGCGTCAGGGCCTCGGAAGACGAGTCCCTGGTCAGGCGGATCGCGGACTCCGGCGTGGTGCTGGAGGTCTGCCCT
>JAHJUC010000187.1 GCA_018829385.1 Alphaproteobacteria bacterium | reverse complement strand
GGTGGAGGGCGGCAAGACGCCGATCATCAATGCGGTCGGCCTGCAGGAACTCGGGTTCAGCTTCGTCATCTTCCCCGGCGGGATCGTGCGCGCCATCGCTGCGACCGCGCGGGACTATTACGCCAACCTGCTGGCATCGGGCTCCAACGAAGCCTTTCGCAACCGGATGTTCGATTTCGCCGGGCTCAACGGGGTCATCGGTACCGATGACCTGCTTGCCACCGGCAAGCGCTATGATGGAGACACAGACGCATGACGATTGATCCGGTCACGCTGGCCATCCTCAAGGGCCGCCTGGAGCAGATCGCCGACGAGATGGACGCGACGCTGTTCCGCTCCGCGTTCAATCCGATCATTGCGGAAGCGCATGATGCCTCGCACGGCATCTACGATGCCAGGACCGGCGACACGCTGGTGCAGGGCAAATCCGGCCTGCCGATTTTCGTCGGCGTCATGGCGTTCGCCGTCAAGGCGGTGATCGACAAGGCGGCGAAACAGGGGGGCGTGCACGAGGGCGATGTCTGGATCTTCAACGATCCCTATGACGGCGGCACGCATCTGTCGGATTTCCGGCTGGTCAAGCCGGTGTTCCGCGATGGCGCGGTGTTCTGCTACCTGGCGTCTGTCGGTCACTGGCACGATGTCGGCGGCAATGTGCCGGGCAACTACAACCCGGCGGCGACCGAATGTTTTCAGGAAGGCATGCTGATTCCGCCGGTCAAGCTCTATGACCGCGGCGAGTTCCGCCAGGACATCGTCGACATCCTGTCTTCCAACTCGCGGTTGCCCTTGTCGCTCTACGGTGACCTCAACGGCCAGATCAATGCGCTGCAGCTCGGCGAGAAACGCATGAACGCGCTGCTCGACGAGTACGGTGACGCCAAGGTTGCCGAATGCATGGTCGAACTGACGGCCCGCGCGGCGCAGATGATGCGGGCGCAGATCTCGAATCTGCCTTCGGGCACGGTCTCCGCGGAAGATTTTCTCGACAATGACGGCATCAACGACGAGCCGCTGAAGATCGCGCTCGACCTGATCATCGACGGCGACCGGATGGTGATGGATTTTTCTCGATCCTCGCCTGCCTGCGCCGGTCCCGTCAACATCTCGCGGGCGACGACGATTGCCGCCTGTTACGTGGCGCTCAAGCACATCTTCGGCGATGTTCCGGCCAATGCCGGGGTGCTGGAGCCTGTCGAATTCCGGATCGACGAGGATTCGCTGCTTTCGGTGAAGGCACCAAAACCCGTCGGCGGCTATACCGAGACCATCCTGCGGCTGATCGACGTGGTGTTCCAGGCGGTGGCGCAAATCGCGCCCGAACCGGCGATGGCCTGCGCCTACGGCACCATCAACGCGCTGTCGCTGGCCGGTCACCGGGCCAATGGCCAGCGCTGGGTGATGTTCTCGTTCTTCGGCGGCGGTCATGGCGCCCATGGGGCCGGCGACGGGCTCAACCACGGCAATGCGCCGATTTCGACGGCCACGATCCCGCCGCTGGAAATTCTCGAGGCGGCCTATCCGGTACGGTTCACGCAATGGGCGCTCCGGCCCAATTCCGGCGGTGCGGGCGAATTCCGCGGCGGTCTTGGCGCAATCTATGAAATCGAGCTGCTTGAGAAGCAGGCGGATGTGTTCCTGTTCGGCGAACGCGGCAGGTTTCCGCCGCCTGGCGTGGTTGGAGGCGGGGCAGGTGCCTTGAACACATTCCACTATGAGCAGGCGGACGGCGAGCACGTGCCGCCGATGGCCTCGAAAATCGTCGGGGTCCACATTGACCGTGGCCAGAAGCTCCGGCTGGAAACACCCGGGGGTGGTGGCTATGGCCGTGCCCTTGAGCGAAACCCTGAAAGCGTCGCGCGCGATTTGCGCCTGGGCTACATCACGCCTGAGCACACCGAGGCCGACTATGGCGTCGTCATCGGACCCAATGGGTCCGTTGATGAGGCCGCCACACGAGACCTGCGCGCCCGGGAGACAGCCCAATGACACGACCAGCCTATGTGATCGGCGTCGACGTCGGCGGCACCTTTACAGATGTCTTCATTCTCGACGAGAGCAATGGCCAGGTGTTCACGGCCAAGGTGCCGTCCACTCGCGGCGACCAGTCGAAAGGCTTCGTCGAGGGTATTGCCAGCAGGGTGGAGAATTTCGCAGACATCCGGACCGTCGTCCATGGCACAACGGTGGGCACCAATGCGCTGCTCGAGCGCAAGGGCGCGCGCACCGGCATCATCACCACGGAAGGCTTTCGCGACGTGCTGGAAATGCGCCGCCGCGACCGGCCGACAACCTGGGGGTTGAAGGGATCCTTCACCCCGGTGGTGGAGCGGCCCGACCGGGTGGAAGTCAGTGAACGGGTACTGGCCGACGGCTCCATATTGCAAGGCGTCGACGTATCGGAGGTCGAGGCGCGCGCCACCGAACTCGCAGACGCCGGCTGCGAGGCGGTCTGCGTCTTCTTCATCAATGGCTACGCCAACAATGACAACGAAATGCGCGCCGTCGAGGCGGTGCGCTCGGTCTGGCCAAATGCCTATGTCACTGCGGCCACCGAAATCCTTCCAGAAATCCGTGAGTTCGAGCGGCTTTCGACGGCGACGCTCAATGCATATCTGCAGCCGGTCGTCTCGTCCTATCTCGACAAGCTGGAAAAGGGACTGGCCGGCAAGGGCTTTGGCGGCGACATCCTGATCGTGCAGTCGAACGGCGGCGTGATGTCGATCGACATGGCCAAGCGTTACCCGGTCAGGACCGCGCTCTCGGGTCCGGCCGCCGGCGTCATTGCCGCCACCGCGATTGCCAAGGCCGCGGGCTTCGACAACATCATCACCTGCGACATGGGCGGCACCTCGTTCGACGTGTCGCTGGTCGCAAACAATGAAGCAGCACTGGCGGCGCAGACGGCAATCGATTTCGGCATGGTGGTGCGTACGCCGATGATCGAGATCACCACGATCGGCGCCGGCGGCGGCTCGATTGCGTCGCTCGACAAGGGCGGGCTGTTGCAGGTCGGTCCGGAATCGGCGGGCTCTGATCCCGGTCCGGTCTGCTACGGGCTCGGCAATGACCGGCCGACGGTCACGGATGCCAATGTCGTGCTCGGCCGGATCAATCCCGACCGGCCGATTGGCGGCAAGCTTGCGCGGCTCGATGTCGAAGCGGCGCGGCGCGCCATCGACACG
>JAHJUC010000186.1 GCA_018829385.1 Alphaproteobacteria bacterium | reverse complement strand
TGTCGGGCTGGCGCCGCTGGCCAATGCGGTCGCCGGGCGATGGCCGCGCAAGCGGGTGCTGATCGGCGCCGACATGGTCCGCGCCGCGGTGGCGCTGATGCTGCCGTTCATCGATGCGGTCTGGCAGATCTATGTGCTGGTTTTCGTGCTGCAGGCGGCGTCGGCGACGTTCACGCCGGCGTTTCAGGCGGTTATTCCCGATGTGCTGACCGACGAGCGCGACTACACCAGGGCCTTGTCGTTGTCGCGGCTGGCCTATGATCTGGAAAACCTGCTGAGCCCGGCGCTGGCGGGGCTGCTGCTTGCCTTCATCAGCTACCACTGGCTGTTCGGCGGCACGGTGATCGGCTTCGCCGGCTCTGCACTGCTGGTTCTTGCCGCGGCGATCCCGCCGCCGGGGCCAGGAACGCAATCGCGGCCGTTCCTCGACAGGCTGACCAGAGGCATACGCATCTATGTCGCAACGCCGCGGCTGCGTGGCCTGCTGGCGCTCAACCTGACCGCGGCGGCAAGCGGCGCATTCGTGCTGGTCAACACCGTGGTGCTGGTTCGCGGCGGCTACGGCTTGGGCGATCGCGCGGTGGCCGCGGCCCTTGCCGCTTTCGGCGGCGGATCCATGCTCGCAGCCCTGGCGCTGCCCCGGCTCCTGGAAAGGCTGGCCGACCGCAGGGTGATGCTGACGGCAGGCTTTCTGCTCGCCGCGCTGACGCTGGCGCATGCGGGCTACCAGATGACGCAAGGGCTGCCGGGCTGGGGAATGCTGCTTGTGATCTGGGGACTGAGCGGGCTGTTCTACGCGGCGATCCTGACACCGTCGGGGCGGCTGTTGCGCAACTCGGCGCATGCCGAGGACCGGCCGGCGCTGTTTGCGGCGCAATTTACCCTGTCGCACCTGTGCTGGCTGATGACCTATCCGATTGCCGGCTGGGCCGGCAGCGGGCTCGGACTGCCGGCGGCCATGGCGGTGCTGGGCGCGATCGGTCTCGCCGGTGGCCTGCTGGCGCTCAGGGCCTGGCCGGCGGATGACACGCAGGTGGTCGAGCACGCGCATCCGGACCTGCCGGAAGACCATCCGCACCTGCGCGATCATCCCGCCCAGGGCGCGCGGCACCGGCATGTCTTCGTCATCGACGACGAGCACCGGGCCTGGCCGACGCACGGCTAGAAGCTGAACCAGCGCTCCAGGACCTCGTCGCGGCAGAATGCGCCATCGGTTTGACCGCGATCAAATCCCGATGCCGCGCGGACTGCTAGCTGTGCCGGCGGTAGTCCAATCAAGAGGGGCGCTCGCATGGCCGAAACCGACTGGAATGCATTCATCGACCAGACCAACCACCGGATGGCGGAGCTGCGCAAGGCGATGCCCGAGCAGTCGAAGGGCTTCGGCCAGCTGGCCCAGGCGGCAATCGCGCCGGGGGTTCTCGATTCCAAGACCAAGGAGCTGATCGCGCTGGCAATCGGCATCACCGCACGCTGCGACGGCTGCCTGGCGTTTCATGCCAAGGCTGCGCGCAAATACGGCGCCACCCGCGAGGAGATCATCGAGACCATCGGCGTGGCGGTCTACATGGGCGGCGGGCCGTCGATGATCTATGGCGCCGAGGCGCTCGACGTGTTCGACGCGGTCGGCTGAACAGCGACTGAACGCTGTCCAGGCGGCCGCAGGCCGGCGCATGGCTTCACGGCATTGTGCGGAAGCGTGAGTTGTCTTGGCTGCGGGCTGAGCTAGGTTTTCTTAAGACAAAGGAGATTTCCATGCCCAGACTGCTGCTTTCGTCCGCCCTTTTCGCCGCCGCGCTCTTCTCCTCCGCCCTGACTTCAGCGCCCGCCCGCGCCGCAGAAACCGGCACCGCGATCTTTGCCGGCGGCTGTTTCTGGTGCGTGGAATCGGATTTCGATCACGTCAAGGGCGTCACCGAGACCATTTCGGGCTATATCGGCGGCAAGGCCGACAACCCGACCTACAAGTCCCATGTCGCCAATGGTGACCGCGAGGCCGTCGAGATCAAGTACGATCCGTCCGTGGTCAGCTATGAAGAGCTTCTGAAGACCTTCTTCCGGACCATCAACCCGACCGATGACGGCGGCCAGTTCTGCGACCGCGGCCACAGCTATACGACGGCCGTGTACACGCTCAATGACGAGCAGGCAGCTCTCGCCGAGGCGGCGAAGGCGGAAGCCGAGAAGGTGCTGGGCAAGCCGGTGGTCACGGCAATCGAGCCGGCGGCGAAGTTCTGGCCGGCGGAAGACTACCACCAGGATTTCTACACCAAGAGCCCGGTGCG
>JAHJUC010000185.1 GCA_018829385.1 Alphaproteobacteria bacterium | reverse complement strand
GCCGTCGGGGTTTTGCGCGCCTGACAGCCAGGCGTCGCCGGCAAACCCTCCGATCGGGTTGCGCGGGGTGTGGCATTCGCCGCAATGGCCCGGTCCCTCGACCAGGTATTGCCCGCGCTCGATCTGTGCATCGGCGCCGGCAAGCGCGACGCGCGGCTGATCGGTGAAGAACAGGAGTTTCCAGCCGCCCAGCGACCGGCGGATGTTGAACGGAAATCCCACCTCGTGCGGCAGCGATGCAACCGGGCTCGGCGCAAGCGTCTTGAGGAAGGCGAACAGGTTGGCGATGTCGCGATCCGTCATCCGCGTGTAGGAGGTGAACGGAAACGCCGGATAGTAGTGCCCGCCGTCAGGCGACACGCCTGCGAGCATCGCATTGGCGAAATCCGAAATCGACCAGGCGCCGATGCCGGCGTCGGGATCGGGCGAAATGTTGGGTGCGATGAAGGTGCCGAAATCGCTCGCAAGCCGCACGCCGCCGGACATCACCAGCTTCGCATCCCCCTCCGCTCCCGGCGCGGCATGGCAGGAGGCGCAGCCGCCCGCCCAGAACAGGGTTTCCCCTGCCGCAGCGTCGCCATCGATCGCGGCGATGGCTTCCAGCCGGCCGGCGTCGACCGGCCGCGGCGCGGTCAGCGCCCACGCAATGCCGGCGCCGGCAATCGCCGCCACGCCGAGGCCGAGCGCCAGCCGCTTCACGGCCGGCGCCCGGTAAATGTCGCAGGATGCCTTGCTGGCATCAGCTCTTCTTCAGCCGGTAGGTCTCGTGGCAGGCGCCGCAATTCTGCGTCAGCGGTCCGAACACGGCCTTCAGCGCATCGAGGTCGGCGGGTGCTGCCGCCACCGCGGCGTCGGCCGAGGTCTTCAGCGCGGCGAGCTTGGCGTCGAATCCGGCGCGGTCCGACCAGATTGCCGGGGCCGCTTCGGTTTCCATTCCGGTTTCCGAGCCTTCGGGGAACTGTTCGCCGAATGAGCCGGCCACTTCGCTGATCGCGGTCAGCGCCGCAAGCGCCGCCGCCGCATCGAAATCGGCTTCGCCCTTGACCATCTTGGCCATCGCGCCGGTGGCGCCGCCAACCTTCTTCATCATTTCCTGGCGAACCACCTGCGGCTCGTCGGCTGCGATCGCGGGGGCAAACGCGGCAGCGCCGATAAGGGCTGCGGCAAACAAAGTCCGGAATTTCATCAAGTCTCTCCTCTGGGGTTTGGTATTCTGGTCGTCTTCTTGAAGCACATGATTACATTCTGGAGATGTCAGGGAAGTCAAAAGATTGTGAACAGTCTGTTGCCGGATGGCGGCCCATGTTTCCGCCCACTGCCACAAAAAAACCCGGCGATCGTGTCGCCGGGTTTGTCGTCCTGATGCTCAGGCCGAGGTCTTTGTTCAGACCGCCTTCTCGTACATTTCCGCCACGTAGTCCCAGTTGATCAGGCTGTCGACGAACGCCTCGAGATATTTCGGACGGGCGTTGCGGTAATCGATGTAGTAGCTGTGCTCCCACACGTCGCAGCCCAGAATCGGAGAAGCGCCGTGCATCAGCGGGTTCTCGCCATTGGCGGTCTTCATCACCTCGAGCTTGCCGCCCTTGACCGCGAGCCAGGCCCAGCCGGAGCCGAACTGGGTGGTGCCGGCATTGATGAAGTCGGCGCGGAACTTGTCATAGCCGCCGAGATCCGAATCGACCGCCTTGGCCAGCGCGCCGGGCAGCTTGGTGCCGCCGCCGCCCTTCTTCATCCAGTTCCAGAAGTGCAAATGGTTGTAGTGCTGGCCGACATTGTTGATCAGCGCCGCGTTCTTGTCTGCATAGGCCGCCTTGCAGATTTCCTCGAGCGACTTGCCTTCCAGCGCCGAGCCTTCGAGCGCCTTGTTGCCGTTGGTGACGTAGGCCTGGTGATGCTTGTCGTGGTGGAACTCCAGCGTCTCGCGCGACATGTAGGGCGCAAGGGCATCATAGTCGTAGGGCAGGCTTGGCAGTTCGAGGGCCATGGGGTCTCTCCTCTTGGAAATTGGATTGGCGGCGGGACGCGCGTCCCGCGGCGTCGCCAGAACATAGGCGCGCCTTCTCCTCCTAGCAACGGGTCAGGGCCAAAAAGGTTCCGCGACGCGGCCGAAATCGCGCGCCCGGCCGACAGCCTGCGCCGCATGCATGTCGCTGAAGCTGCCCGCCGCACCATTGATGTTCAGCCGGCAAGCAACGCCGGCAACCCGCGATCGAGACAACTGCCGGATCAGGCATCGTTCCTGATCAGGATCTCCGTCGGCGAACGAAGCCTGATGAATGCGTTGATCAGGAACCATTTGAAGTCCGTGTATGTCTTGCCGTTGATCGTCACTGTCTTGTCGCCTGGCAGGGCCTCGACAAGGGCCTTGTTGATCTTGAGGAACTGCTTTCTTGTTTGGATGAACCTGGGAAAACCAAGAAACCGGCCAAGGGATTTTCTGAGCGAGCGCCGCAGGAAAGTCGGGTGCAGCGAGATTGTGGCGGTCACGTTCGGGTGTGCCAGGAACGCCTTGATCGCAGGGATCAGGTCATACTCGCCGCCCTCGATGTCTATTTTCAGGAATATCTTCTGGCCGGGTTCGGCATGCTCGTCCAGGACGCTTTGCAGCGTAACGGCTTCCACGAGCCAGCTGGTGGGACCATCGGCAAACAACACGCTGGAGGTGGAATCGCCGCCGCCTTTCCGGCTGCCGAAGGGAATTGTTCCGGCTTTCGTGCCGACTGCCTTGTTGAGAACGACAAGATTCCTGCTCCAGCTGGCCTGGCTGTTCAGTGCGGCATTTGCCTGCAGCTGTTCAAATGCAATCGGGTCGGGTTCAAAGGCCACGCATTTCTGCGCCAGTTGCGCGGCGTAGAGTGCCGTCGGCCCGATCCATGCACCGATGTCAAGCATCAGGGTCGTATCGTCGATATTCTCGTCAAAGGCCTTGTAGGTGGAGGGTTCCCACGCGCCACTGTTCACCTGGCTCCAGAAGTCTTCATGCCCCCTTGTCTCAACCCGAAACGATTTTCCATTGACGGTAATTTCTTGCATCGAGACTGCTCTATAGTGGGAGTGACTGGTTGTGATTGGACGGATCTTCTGGCTGATTTCTCAAATGGGTGGATATTGCGGGGCGTGGTAGCATTGTTTCCCTGATAACCCAAAGCGCTCGGTCAGGCTACGCTCAGTTGTTCTTCGGGAGTCCGGTTTCCTATGCTTGCCACCGGGGAAGGGCAGCCTCGACCGGACCTGCGCCGTTGTGAGCTTTGTCTCTCAGCGCGTCCGGCGACCGAAGCCGCCGGGCCGCGGCCGGGCGACCGGGCGCGGGGCCGCGGCATCGCCGAAGATCGGCCGCGCCGGCGCGGTCTCGCGCACAGGCGCCGCATCGTCGGCATAAGGCTCGGGCGTCAGCACCTGCTGGCGCGCCTTGCCGGTCACCAGCCTCTCGCCGACGAACCGCACGCCGCACTCGCTGCCCTTCTGCCACACCCGCTCGCATTCGATCTTGTAGCCGTCGATGTCGACATGCAGCATGAAGCGGTCGGGCACGAACCAGCCGCCCTCGAACACCACATGCGCCCCGGTGGCGCTGATGTCGCGCAGCGTGCAGGGGATGGCGCTGAATTCCTGGTTGAACGCCGCGTAGGCACCCTTGAGCACGCGCGACCTTGGCGGCCGCGCCCGGTCGTCGGCATCTGGGTCGGCGGCATCGTCTTGGTGGTCAACCGGCTCTTGACTGGACACGATCTCTTTTCCCGTCTGCGGCATGTGAGTTAGCGTGACAGAAGTCCACTCCCTTGTCGCATGCCCGGGTTATGACAAGGTTAAAGCAATCGCTAATGCATGCCGCGTTCAAGCGGATTCGTTTCAACGATCACGGACATGCCTTGAATCAAGGCGTTGCAGCGTCCTGTGCCCATCCAGTCGGATCCGCGGTGCAGCAAGGCAAGCCGGCGAGCCCCGACAGTCTGGCGGTCTGGCCCGCGCCCCGTCCGGCCCCGGTCTGCCACGATCCCGCCCGCGCCCGGCTCGGCTCCCGATTCAGCGCTCCGCCAGCGCCAGCCTCAGCCCCATCAGCGCGAACATCGAGGCAAACGACCGCTTGACCGCCCGCATCACTTTCGGCCGCGAAATCACGTGGTCGCGCGCCTGCGCCGCCATGAGCCCGTAGAGCACGAAGACGATGAAGGTGACCGCCATGAACACGCCCGCGAGCGTGAGCATCTCGATTGTTGCGCCCGCTGCAGCGGGGTCGACGAATTGCGGCATGAAGGCGAGGAAGAACAGCGTCAGCTTCGGGTTGAGCAGGTTGATCAGGATGCCCGCACCGACGATCCGCCCCGGCCGCGCCGCCGGCGCCTGCCCGCCGGCCTGCGCCTCGAGCGCCAGCGCGCCCGAATCGCGCCACATCTGCCAGGCCATGTAGAACAGGTAGATCACGCCGAGTGACTTGATCAGCTGGAAGGCCAGCGCGCTCGTGTGCATCAGCGCCGCGAGCCCCAGAACCGAGGCCGCCACATGCGGCACGATTCCGAGCGTGCACCCGAACGCCGCCAGCCCCGCCGCCCGCGCCCCCCGCGTCAGCCCCGCGGCAAGCGTGTAGATCACCCCGGTCCCGGGCAGCACCACCACGATCAGCGTGGTGATCAGGAATTCGACGGACATGGCAAGGGGCTCCGGTGGACGATGCGGCGAGAGTGGCCCGGAGGGAAGGGGGTGTCAATCGG
>JAHJUC010000184.1 GCA_018829385.1 Alphaproteobacteria bacterium | reverse complement strand
TAGACCGCGAGATCGAGGCCTGCCCGCTCATCGGCGGCAGCCCCTGACACAGAGGGAGCAGGCCAGCGCGGCTCCGGCAAGGATCGCGTAGCGGGTCTGGCAAAAAAGTAGCCCTGCATGAGGTCCACGCCAAGATCATGCAGGACGTCAAACTCGGCCTGTGTTTCAATCCCTTCACACACCACTTCGATGCCAAGGTCATGGAGCATGCGCACATTGTGGCGAAGCATGGTGGCCTTGACCGGGGACCGGTCGATGTCCCGGATCAACCCCATGTCGAGCTTGACCACGTCGGGCTGAAACTTTGAGAGAAGATCAAGGCCTGCATAGCCGGCTCCGAAATCATCAATGGCGGTCTTGAAGCCCAGATTGCGGTAGGCATGGAGAATGTTGAGCAGATGCGTCGTGTCGACGCGCTCGGATTCAGTGAATTCGAACATGATCCGTTCCACCGGGAATCCTGTCCGCACCGCGGTTTCCAGGGTCAGCTTGATGCAGGCCTTGGGTTCATAGACCGCGTTGGGCAGGAAATTGATCGAGAGGTAGGCATCGTGTTCAGCCAGGTGGAGCCCGGTTGCGAGCTCTATTGCCGTTACCCGGCATTTCTGGTCGAAGGCATAGCGATTGGCATCGGTGACCTGGGCCAGGATAACGCCTGCCCCCTCGCCTTCAGAGCCGCGCAGCAGCGCCTCGTAGGCGAACATGCGCCTGTTCCGGACATCCAGAATCGGCTGAAAAGCCATCGTGATTTCGGGCGCGAACCTCGCACCGTCGCGGCACCCCTGGCACGTCTTCCGGTTAGTCATTGTGCTCTCTCGATTGCTTGGTTCAGGCAACATAAGCAAATAGACATTAAGAGAAGGTGTCGGGCACGTCACGGCCTTGACCAGAGCGCGCAGCGGCGAAGTGGCGGAAACCAAACAACAAGCATAACCGGGAAAAATCTGGTCGGAGTGAGAGGATTCGAACCTCCGACCCCGTCGTCCCGAACGACGTGCGCTACCAGGCTGCGCTACACTCCGTGACCAGCGGGTGGCTTATAGACCGGCATAATCGCCGCCACAAGCCCCCTGTTGAGGAAATCCCCGGCGAGAGCCGGTGAATTTCAAACGCGTGGCGCCTGCCCTACCCGCTCTTGCCCGGATCCGGTTCGTTTTCGCCTTCCGGCGGCGGTGTCCGTTCGGTTGCGGCATCGTCCTCACGCGGCTCTTCCACCTTTCCATCGGCCTGGCCGGAAAGGAAGAAGCCCCAGCCGACATAGGCGGATAGCCCCAGGAAAAGCAGCATCCATGTGGTGGAGCCGGCGAAGAACTCGACCCCGGTCCAGACCACGACAAGCCCGAAGATGATGATCCGCCGCGCCAGCGGCCGGTAGAACGGATGACCGAAGTCAACAAGTGCCCATCTCATGACTTCATCCTTCCGAGGACGTGTTGTGCCGTGCGGCGGATCACGATGCACCGCGCTTGCCTGCCCTCAGGCAGGCGTTCGCCGGACAAGAGACCCGATCGCCACGGCGGGGTCAACATCCGCAGCGGCAACCTCAAATTATTTTATATTTGCGATCTTATATATAAGCGACTATATAGGTCGCAACACGGCACCGGCCGATTGATCTCGCGCAATGACAACCCGTTATTGCCCGCTCATGGTCGTACGGTGCCCGCCCAGACCCTTTGAAACGAGGCAAACCATGAAAATGCTCAGCTTTGCGCTTCTTCTCTCCGTCTCCGCCACTGTCGCGCAGGCCGAGACATTGACGCTGTCGCCTACCGAAATCACCGAGTGGAAGGCCGTTCAGGCGCGCGTCGAATCGCGCGACATCGTGCCGGCACGGGCGCGGATCGGCGGCGTGATCCAGGAACTGACGATCAGCGAGGGCGACCTGGTGACGGCCGGACAGCAGCTTGGCCTTGTCAAGGACGACAAGATCGCCTTCCAGATCGCCGCACTCGATGCCCAGCTCGCAGCCCTTGCGGCCCAGCTCCAAACCGCGGAAGCGGAATTCCAGCGCGGCGAGACACTGGTCAGCCAGGGCGTCGTCACCCGGCAGCGGCTGGCGCAGCTGTCGACCGATGTCGAGGTCACGCGCAACCAGATCGCCGCGACTGAAGCCCAACGCGCGGTGCTGACCCAGCAGGAAACCGAAGGCGCAGTCATTGCGCCCGCAGACGGCCGGGTGCTGACCGTACCCGCAACTCGCGGATCGGTGATCATGCCGGGCGAACCGGTGGCAACCATCGGCTCCGGCGGCTTTTTCCTCCGCCTGGCGGTGCCTGAGCGGTTTGCCGGCGAACTCAAGGCCGGCGCGGAAATCCGGCTTGCCACCGGCGGCGAGGAAGCCGCCGGCCGGCTCGCCAAGATCTATCCGCAGATCGACAATGGCCGGGTGATCGCCGATGTCGAGGTCGACAAGCTCGACACGGCCTTCGTCAACGCCCGCGTTCTGGTCGAGGTGCCGATCGGCACCCGCACTGCGCTGCTGGCACCTGTGGACGCGGTGGTCAACCGCCACGGCATCGATTTCATGATGGTCGAAGGCCATGATGGAGCGGCAGTGGAACGCACGGTGATCCTCGGCGCCGTTCAGGACGGGGACCATTCCGGGCTGGTTGAAGTGATCAGCGGCGTGTCGGCCGGCGACAAGGTGGTGCGGCCATGAAAACCACAAATTCCGGATTGGGGATTGCGGGCCAGCTGACGCGTGGCTTCATTGTCTCCCCGCTTACCCCCCTGTTCCTGCTCGCGGCCTTTGCCTTCGGCATCGTGGCGCTGCTGACGCTGCCGCGCGAGGAAGAGCCGCAGATCTCGGTGCCGATGGTCGACATCATGCTCGGCGCACCGGGCCTGAAGGCCGATGACGCGGTCAAGCTGGTCACCGAGCCGCTCGAGACCATCGTCAAGAGCATCGACGGGGTCGAGCACGTCTACTCGCAGACCTCGGACAACAAGGTGCTGGTCACGGCCCGCTTCATCGTCGGCACGCAGACCGATTCGGCGATCCTGCGGGTGCATGACAAGGTGCGCGCCAATCTCGACCGGATCCCGGTCGGCATCCCCGAACCGATGATCGTCGGGCGCGGCATTGACGATGTCGCCATCGTCTCATTGACCCTGACACCCTCGGAAGAGGCCGGGGACTCGGTGTCGGCCAACGACCTTACGCGGGTGGCCCGGGAACTCAGGACCGAGCTCTCCAAGATCGACAATGTCGGCCTGACCTACCTGGTCGGCGACACCGACGAGATCATCCGCATTGCGCCCGATCCGAAGCGGCTGGCGCTCAACGGCGTGACGCTGCAGCAGCTTGCCGGCAAGGTCAGCGGCGCCAACCGGGCCTTCCCGGCGGGCCAGGTCACCGTCGACGGCAAGTCGGCCGAACTGATGGTGGGCGAAACGCTCTACGCTCCGGCCGAGATCGGCAACCTGCTGATCACCACGCGTGACGGGCGGCCGGTCTATGTCCGCGATCTGGCCGACATCTCCTTTGCCACCGACAGCACCGCGCGGATCGTCGCAACCGTGACCCGCTCGGAAGACGGGACGGAAGGCGGAATCGACCGCAAGCCTGCCGTCACGCTGGCGATCGCCAAGCGCGCCGGCGCCAATGCGGTGCTGGTGGCCGAGCAGATCCTCGAACGCACCGAGGCGCTTGAGGGATCGCTGATCCCGCATTCGATGGCGGTGGAAGTGACCCGCGATTACGGCGAGACAGCCAACGAGAAGGCCAACGAGCTGCTCTACCACCTTGGTCTCGCCACGGTGTCGATCATCGTGCTGGTCTGGCTGGCGATCGGCTGGCGCGAGGCGCTGGTGGTGGCAATCGTCATTCCGGTGACGATCCTGCTCACGCTGTTTGCCTCGCGCGTCATGGGCTACACGCTCAACCGCGTGTCGCTGTTCGCGCTGATCTTCTCGATCGGCATCCTGGTCGATGACGCCATCGTGGTGATCGAGAACATCGCCCGGCACTGGGGCATGGGCGATGGCCGCGACCGCAAGCAGGCAGCCATCGAAGCGGTGGCGGAAGTCGGCAATCCGACCATTGTCGCCACGCTGACGGTGGTTGCAGCGCTGCTGCCGATGCTGTTTGTCTCCGGCATGATGGGCCCCTACATGAGCCCGATCCCGGCCAACGCCTCGGCGGCGATGGTGTTCTCGTTCTTCGTCGCAGTCATGGTCACGCCGTGGCTGATGCTGAAGATCGCAGGCCGCGCACCGATGCATCATGGTCATGGCCACGGCGAAGGCGCGGAGGGCGGCGGTGTGCTGGGCCGGATCTATCGCGCCGTGGCGCGTCCGGTGCTTGCCAGCAAGACAAGCTCATGGATCTTCCTGCTGGTCGTCGGCGTCATGACGCTCGGCTCGCTGTCGCTGTTCTACACCAAGGACGTGACGGTGAAGCTGTTGCCGTTCGACAACAAGTCGGAACTCTCAGTGGTCATCGACATGCCCGAAGGCACCTCGGTGGAGGCCACCGATGCGGTTGCGCAGGCGGTCGCCCGGGAAGTGCTCAAGCTCGAGGAAGTCAAATCGGTCCAGACCCATGCCGGGACCGCCGCTCCGTTCAACTTCAACGGGCTGGTGCGGCATTCGTTCCTGCGCTCGGAAACCCAGATGGGCGATGTGGCGCTCAACCTGACCGCCAAGACCGAACGGGATCGCTCGAGCCACGAGATCGCGCTCGACATCCGCACGCGCATCGCCGGCATTCCGCTGCCTGCGGGCGCCAGCCTGAAGGTGGTCGAACCGCCGCCGGGGCCGCCGGTGATGGCAACGCTGCTGGCCGAAGTCTACGGGCCGGATGCCGAAACCCGCCGCGCCGTGGCGGCAAGGGTGGAAGAGGCCTTCCGCTCCGCCGACTTCATCGTCGACATCGACAACTCCTGGGGACAGCCGGCCGATCGGGTGCGGGTGAATATCTCGACCGATGACCTGGAATTCTTCAAGGTCCAGGAACAGGACGTGTTCGACACCATCGGCATCCTCAACACCGGCCAGACGGTGGGCTATTCGCATCGGGGCGACGGCCGCACGCCGATCGCCATAAGGCTCGAACGCCCGCGGTCCGAACGCATGGTCGACGAGGCTTTTCTCACCACGCCAATTCCGGCCAACGTTCTGCCGGGCGACCGGTCGATCGTCGAACTGGGCGATGTCGTCGACGTCTCCGAAGAACGCTCGTCGTTTCCGGTGTTCCGCCACAATGGCCGGGCGGCCGAAATGGTGATGGCCGAAATGGCCGGCGCCTACGAAGCGCCGCTCTATGGCATGATCGCCGTCCAGGAAGCGCTTGACGCGATGGACTGGACCGGGCTTGAAAAGCCGGTGATCGCGCTCAACGGCCAGCCGTCCGACGAACAGGTCTCGACGGTGCTCTGGGACGGCGAATGGGAAGTCACCTGGGTGACCTTCCGCGACATGGGCGCCGCCTTCGGCGTGGCCCTGCTCGGGATCTACATCCTGGTGGTCGCCCAGTTCGGCTCGTTCAAGGCGCCGCTGGTCATCCTGACGCCGGTGCCGCTGACCTTCATCGGCATCCTGATCGGCCACTGGCTGTTTGGCGCACCGTTCTCAGCCACCTCGATGATCGGCTTCATCGCTCTGGCCGGCATCATCGTGCGCAACTCGATCCTGCTGGTGGACTTCATCCGGCATGCCCATGTTCCGGGCACGCCGCTGACCCCGGTGCTGATCGAGGCCGGCGCCATCCGCTTCAAGCCGATCATCCTGACGGCCTTGGCAGCGATGATCGGGGCCGCGGTGATCCTGACCGACCCGATCTTCCAGGGGCTGGCGATCTCGCTCTTGTTCGGGCTCGCCTCGTCAACGGCGCTGACGGTGCTGGTGATCCCGGCAATCTACCGGGTGCTCAGGACCTGAGCCGGACTTTCACGCCGCTTGTCTGAACCTGCTTCCGCCCGTCACTTCGACGGGCGGAATGCTTTCAGGACCTCGTCATGGGTCTCGATCCGCCCTGCCCCGATGAGATCCAGACAAAACGGAATGGCCGGAAACACCGCCGTCAGGCAGGTGTCGATCGAGCCGGGCTTGCCCGGCAGGTTGACTACAAGCGTCTTGCCGCGCGTGCCCGCGGTCTGGCGCGACAGGATCGCCGTGGGCACCTGTTCGAGGCTGACCTTGCGCATCAGCTCGCCAAAGCCCGGCAGTTCCTTCTCCATCACCTCTTTCATCGCTTCCGGCGTCAGGTCACGTGGGCTGGGACCGGTGCCGCCGGTGGTCAGCACCATGTCCACCCTCTCCTCGTCGCACAGACGGATCAGCGTGTCGCGGACGCTTTCGAGCCCGTCGGGAATGACGTGAACGACGATCTCGGCGGGGGATGACATCACCCGTTCGAGCCAGGCCTTGACCGCGGGCCCGCCCAGATCCTCATACTCGCCGCGGCTGGCACGGTCGGACACGGTGAGAACGGCGATGCGAACGGTCATGGGAGGCTCCCGGCAGGAATCATAAAAGGCGATGTTCCGCGCAACAATCATCACTTGAGCCGAAATGGCAAGATTGCAGCTGCCCAGACGGATCTCAGGGCTGCAGATTCGACAATATTTTCAGCTATCACGCGGATCAAGTCGGCCTAGATTTCGAGTGCCATTCTTATCCATTCATTAAAATATTAATGAAAAAAATCATCACAAAGAATAGTTTCGCTTCGGATGGCAAAAGCGCAAGTCAACACAGCCGCTCGAAAACAAACAACAAATAACATGCGAAATTTTATACTTCCCCTAAATTCTGCAGGGTTTCTCAAATGCGCACCGGAAGGAAAAGACAATGGCTTCATATTTCGGTCTGAACAGCGACTGCGCCAGCATCATGGAGGCGCTGTCACAAGCCCAGGCGATCATCCAGTTCGACCTGACCGGCAAAATCCTGACGGCGAACACGAATTTCTGCGAAGCGCTCGGTTATGAACTCAAGGAGATCGTCGGCAAGCACCACAGCATGTTCGTCGACCCCGAGGAAGCCAAGAGCCAGGCCTACAAGGATTTCTGGCGGGAGTTGGCTTCCGGCAAGTTTGAACGACGCCAGTACAAGCGCTTCGGCAAGAGCGGCCGGGAGATCTGGATCGAGGCTTCATACAATCCGGTTTTCAAGGGCGGCAAACCCGTCAAGGTCGTGAAGTTCGCAACCGATATCACCCAGGCCAAGCACAAGGCGATCGAAGATGCCGCCAAGCTCGCGGCGATTTCGCGTTCCCAGGCTGTCATCGAATTCAGTCCCGACGGCACGATCCTGACGGCAAACGAGAATTTTTGCGCCGCGCTGGGCTACGATCTGTCAGAGATCGTCGGCAAGCACCACAGGATATTCTGTGACCCGGCCTACACCAGGACGCCCGAATACGAGACGTTCTGGCATGATCTTGCCGCGGGCCGTTTCTCGTCCAACGAATTCATGCGCATCAGCAAGAGCGGCAATCAAGTCTGGATCCAGGCCGCCTACAATCCGATCACGAATGACAAGGGCCAAGTGGTCAAAGTGGTCAAGTTCGCCACGGATGTCACGGCCCGTATGACCGCGATCGCGCTGCTCGCGGAGTCGCTCCGGGCGCTGGCAAGTGGTGACCTTACCCGTACCCTCGAGACCCCGTTCGTGCCGACCATGGAAAAGATCCGTCAGGACTTCAACGACGTGCTCGCCGAGTTGCGCGCCACCATGAGCGAGGTCGAAGCGAATGCGCGCAGCATTTCGTCAGGGGCTGCCGAAATCCGGTCAGCCACCGACGACATGGCAAAGCGAACCGAACGCCAGGCTGCATCGGTGGAGGAAACGGCCGCCGCGCTGGAGGAGATTGCCACGAATGTTGGCGAGGCAACCAGGAATGCAGCTGAATCAGCCACGCTCGTCGCAGAAACCCGCACCGACGTGGAACACTCCGGCCAGATCGTGACCGAAGCCGTGACGGCGATGAGCGTCATCGAGGCGTCGTCGCAGGAAATGTCCAAGATCATCGGCGTGATCGATGAAATCGCCTTTCAGACCAATCTTCTCGCGCTCAATGCCGGGATCGAGGCGGCCCGAGCCGGCGAGGCCGGCAGGGGTTTTGCCGTGGTGGCGCAGGAGGTCCGGGAGCTGGCGCAGCGGTCGGCAAGTGCTGCAAAAGACATCAAGCAGTTGATCACATCCTCGAGCGAGCAGGTCAAGTTCGGTGTGTCCCTGGTCGACAAGGCCGGCCAGTCGCTAGGTGAAATCATCGAGAAAGTACAGGGAATCGATCTCAACATTCGGGCCATAGCTGGCGGTGTGAAGGAACAGTCGGTGGGTCTCAAGGAGATCAGCGAGGCGGTTACGGTGATCGACCAGGGAACCCAGCAGAACGCCGCCATGGTCGAGCAAACGACCGCGTCGAGCCATGGCCTGGCAAAGGAAGCCGAAGCGCTGTTCGAACTTGTGAGCCGGTTTCAGCTCGGTTCCGCGGCGCCCGCGCGAGGGCCCACGCCCAGCACGAAGGCGGCGCCTGCGCGCCAGGCGGCCTCCGCGCAGCACCAGATCGCTGCCAGGGTCAGCGCCAGCCACGCGGGCGCGGCAACGGTCATGCAGGCGGAAAGCTGGACAGAATTCTGAACCAGCCCGCCCGGCAGGCAAGCCTGACCCGGCTCCGGTTTATCCCGGCGGCACCAGCCACGAAAGTGCGGCTCAACCGCGCGCGGCTTCCCGGATCAGATCGGCTGCCTTTTCCGCGATCATGACGGTCGGCGCATTGGTGTTGCCGCCGATCAGGGTCGGCATCACCGAGGCATCGACGACGCGCAGGCCTTCAACTCCATGCACCCTGAGCTGCGGATCGGTCACCGCCATCTGATCCATGCCCATCCTGCAGGTGCCGACCGGATGGTAGATCGTGTCGGCGCGGGCGCGGATGTCGGCCATCAGCTCGTCATCATCCATGCCCGGCCGGGAGTAGACTTCCTTCAGGCGGTATGTGCGCAGGGACGGCGCGTCCATGATCTTGCGGGTGATCTTCGCGCCCTTGAGCAAAAGCGCCGCATCGCGCTCGTCGGAGAGATATTTCGGATCGATCCGGGGGGCACGCATCGGGTCGGGACCATCAAGCCCGACCTCGCCGCGGGAATGCGGCCTC
>JAHJUC010000183.1 GCA_018829385.1 Alphaproteobacteria bacterium | reverse complement strand
TCCTCGCTCTCGAAAGCCGCAGGCTCGACCGCCAGCGTGCCGTTCAGGACACCCAGCGCTTCGGCCGGGTCGATACGCCCGTCATAGAGCGCCCGGCCGGAGATCGCGCCTTCGAGACGGGCGGCGTCGGGCATCTTCATCCGCACGATGTCGGCGATCGAGGCGAGGCCGCCGGATGCGATTACCGGTATCGAAACAGCGTCGGCCAGTTCGATAGTCGATTCCCAGTTGATGCCGGTCAGCACGCCATCACGGTCAATGTCGGTGTAGATGATCGCGGCAACGCCGGCGCCCTCGAACCGCTGGGCCAGTTCGATGACGCCAAGCTCGGAGGCCTCGGCCCAGCCCTCGACGGCAACCTTGCCGCCCTTGGCGTCGATACCGACCGCGACACGGCCGGGAAACAGCCTGCAGGCCTCGCGCACCAGATCGGGATCGCGCACGGCGATGGTGCCGAGAATGACGCGCGCCAGGCCCTTGCCGAGCCAGGCTTCGATATGGGCCAGGGTGCGGATGCCGCCACCCAGCTGCACCGGGTTCTTCGTTGCCTTGAGGATCGCCTCGACCGCTGCACCATTGACCGACTGGCCCTCGAAGGCGCCGTTGAGGTCAACCACGTGCAGCCATTCAAAGCCCTGCTCCTCGAAGACACGGGCCTGGGCTGCCGGATCTTCGTTGTAAACCGTCGCCGAGTCCATTTCGCCCAGCTTGAGCCGCACGCACTGGCCGTCTTTGAGATCAATCGCGGGAAACAGGATCATGTCAGGGCTTCCATTTGAGGAAATTGGCGATCAGCGCCAGACCCAGCGTCTGGCTCTTTTCCGGGTGAAACTGGGTGCCGGCCTTGTTGCCGCGCGCGACGGCAGCGGTCACCGGCCCGCCGTAGTCGGTCACCGCGATCACGTCTTCCGGGTTGCTGGCCGCCAATTGATAGGAGTGGACGAAATAGGCGTGCAGACCGTCGGGGCCTGTCGGAATGCCGTCGAAGAGCGGATGCGGGGTTTTCAGATCCAGCGTGTTCCAGCCGATCTGCGGAATTTTCAAGGCCGGATCCGAGGGCTTGATCTCGACCACATCGCCGGGGATCCAGTCGAAGCCCCGGGTGACGGTCTTCTCCAGCCCGCGGGTCGACATCAGCTGCATGCCGACGCAGATGCCGAGGAACGGACGGGCCTTGTCCTCGACCGCATGGCGCAATGCCGCGTTCATGCCGTCGATCGCATCGAGCCCGGCACGGCAATCGGCATAGGCGCCGACACCGGGAAGCACCACCCGGTCGGCGCTTGCAACATGATCCGCATCGGCGCTGAGCGTGACAGTGGCGGAAATGCCGGCTTCGCGGGCAGCCCGTTCGAATGCCTTGAGCGCCGAGCGCAGATTGCCCGACCCGTAATCGACTATGACAACCTGCATCAGGTTCAGTTCCTTTCAACCGGCACAAGGCCGATGGAGCCGGTCTCTCTGCCGGACGGACGACCCAGTCTCAATGACGGGAGCCCAGGTTTGACGCTTGCCGGCATCGGGGATTTCCTGCCTGCCAGGGCATTCGCCGCATGAATTTCGAAAGCCACTTCGGCATCATCTGTCTCAATCACATCGACCAGTCGCCAGCCACGGCGCTGGAGTGCTGCCGCCCGCCAGTTGCGGCCTTCGAGCGCCGTCAGCAGCGACAGCGCCAGGTCGAGGGCGATCCCGAGAGCGGGCTGACCGGCGGAGCCGGCAAGATAGGTCGCCACAGCCATGACCAGGACTGCCGCAAGAGCCTCCAGCCACAGCCGGTTGAACAGAAGCCAGATGACCGGCGCTATGAGCGCCCAAGGTGCAAAACGATCGGCGATCACCACCGAACGCTCGTCAGGTATCTGTGCACCCGGGCTTGCCAGTACAAGATAGGCGGTCATTGGTTTCTCCGATCAGCCCGGCCCGGAAAGGCTCAGGCCAGCGACCCCTTGGTCGAGGGGATCCGGTCCTTCTGCCGCGGATCAACCTCGCATGCGACGCGCAGCACGCGCGCGACTGCCTTGAAGCAGGTCTCGGCAATGTGATGGTTGTTGGCGCCATAAAGATTGGTGACATGCAGGGTGATGCCGCCGTGCTGGGCCAGAGCCTGGAAGAACTCGCGCACCAGTTCGGTATCAAAGGTGCCGATCTTCGGCGCGGTGAAGGTCACGTCCCAGACCAGAAACGGCCGGCCGGAAATGTCGATGGCGGCCCGGGTCAGCGTCTCGTCCATGGCAAGGTCCAGCGACGCATAGCGATTGATGCCCTTGCGGTCGCCCAGAGCTCTCGCCAGCGCCTGGCCGATGGCGATGCCAGTATCCTCGACTGTATGGTGATCATCGATGTGCAGATCGCCCTTGGCCTTGATCTCCATGTCGATCAACGAATGGCGCGACAGCTGCTCGAGCATGTGATCGAAGAAACCGACACCGGTGTGAATCGACCCGGTTCCGTTGCCGTCCACAGACAGGGATACGGAAATGTCGGTTTCGTTGGTCTTGCGGGCAACGGAAGCGCTGCGCGCGGTCTCGGTGGTGGCCATCGGTCGTCTCCGAACGCTATGATGATGCGCTCATTATCAGCCTGCAATGCAAATATCCAGAACGGCTTTCGCGATTGCGAAACAGGGTGCGCGACAGAAGAAGACCCAAAGGCGGATTTGCATTCGTTCCACGGGCCCTTACATAGGGCTGACCTCATCATAGTGCGGCCGTTGCGCCGCTTGCAGGAAAGGATGCCACATGGGCGAGCACAACCCCTTCGGCGACATGCACGCAACCACGATCATCACCGTGCGCAAGGGTTCGCAGGTGGTGATGGCCGGTGACGGCCAGGTCAGCCTTGGCCAGACGGTGATGAAAGGCAATGCGCGCAAGGTCCGCCGCATCGGCAAGGACAACAACGTGATCGCCGGATTTGCCGGGGCCACTGCCGACGCCTTCACGCTGCTCGAACGGCTCGAGGCCAAGCTCGAGCAATACCCCGACCAGCTGACCCGGGCCGCCGTCGAGCTTGCCAAGGACTGGCGCACCGACCGGTATCTCAGAAGGCTCGAAGCGATGATGCTGGTGGCCGACAAGACGGTGACGCTGGCGATCACCGGCAATGGCGATGTGCTGGAGCCCGAACACGGCACCATGGCGATCGGCTCGGGCGGCAACTATGCCTATGCCGCCGCGCGGGCGCTGATGGACAGCGACAAGAATGCCGAGGAGATCGCACGGCGGGCGATGGAGATCGCCAGCGACATCTGCGTCTACACCAATTCGAACATCGTGATCGAAACCCTTGAACTCGATTGAGGCCGCCCGCATCGGCTTCCGGCCTGTCACACCGGATGACTATGCGTTGCTGGACGCCTGGCTGAAGACGCCGCATTGGCGCGAATGGTGGGGCGAACCCGAAGCCGAACTGGGCTATATCCGCGACATGGTCGAGGGCCGGGACACAACGCGGCCGTTCGTGTTCATGGTCGACGGAAAGCCCGCGGGCTACATTCAATACTGGTTTGTCGGCGATCATCTGGAGGAGCCCTGGTTGACCAAGGCGCCTTGGCTGGCCCAAGTCCCGGCTGACAGCATTGGCGTCGACATGAGTATCGGTGATGCGGCAAGACTGTCCCAGGGTCTGGGTTCGGCGGTCCTGAAGGCATTTACCGAACGGCTCCGCGCTGAAGGCCATGAAACAATCGTCATCGATCCCGACATCACCAACAAGCGCGCAGTTCGCGCCTACGAGAAGGCCGGGTTCAGGCCGCTATTTGTTTCACGTGAATCATCGGGCGATACCGACACCCCGGTGCTGATCATGGTACAGATGCCAGAAGCCACCCGGGACAACAGCGAGACCAGCCGATGATTGACAAAGCGACACTCGATCGCGCGGTCTCCGCCGGCATTCTCGATGCGGCACAGCGCACGGCGCTTCTGGAAATGGCTGCCGGCGATGGCCATTCGTCATCCCGCCATTCGGCACAGCCGGGCACGGAGGCCGGCGTGCTGTCGGTCGATGACCAGATGCGGCTGGTCGGCGGCGGCAACGATATCTTCGTCACCGTCGGTATCGTGCTCTTGTTTTCCGGCGCGCTGTTCGCACTGCAGGCCGTTCTGCCGCGGGACAGCATGATGCTGGCGGCCCTGCTCGCCGGGGGAAGCTGGATCGTTGCGGAGATCGTTACCCGGCAGAAGCGAATGCGGCTTTCGAGCACTTTGCTGGCGCTGGTGTTCAGCGCCTCGATCCTGACCCTGCTCATCGATTTCGTCGGGACGCAGTTCAGCCTGCCGGGAGCGATCAACGCCTTCTCGCTGCTGGCGCTCAAGGATGACGCGCTGCCGATCGGGCTGATCCTGGCTGGCGGCCTGATCGCAGCTTCGGCTGTCTACTTCATGCGGTTCAAGGTTCCGGTGCTTGCGGCAATCGTTGCGATCTCAGCCACAGGCTTCGCGTTTCTGATCGCAATGCTGGTCTATTACGAGCAGATGGCCAGCGGCAGCATCGCCGCGCCGGCGCCGGACCAGCTGGCGCAGGTGGTTTCGAGCGCGCTGACCATTCCGCTGGTTTGCGGGTTCGCGGTGTTCGCGGTGGCGGTCATTCTCGATCTGCGCGACCGGGAACGGCAGACCGTCTGGTCGGATTGCGCCTTCTGGCTGCACGTGGTTTCGGCGCCGCTGCTGGTGCATCCGCTGTTCATTCTGGCCACCGGCCAGGACGTGCTTGCCGGCCGGATCGAACCCGGGATGGGCGCCAGCATCCTGCTTGGCCTGATGATCTCCGCGTTCGTGCTGGTGGCGCTCGCCATCGACCGCCGTTCCCTGCTTGCGCCGACGCTGGCCTATTTCGGCTCCGTCGGGATCTACTACCTCATCAACGGAGCAGCCAACACAACCGGCATTCCACCCTTTGCCCTGATCCTGCTGACCATCGGCGCCATCGTCATCCTGTTCGGGGCAGGATGGCAAAGGATCCGGCGCTTGATTATCCGTCCGCTGCTTCCCACATCGGTCCTTGAGAGACTTCCCCCCATAAAGGCATGATTCCGACATGAGCAATTTCTCCCCCCGTGAAACCGTCACCGAACTCGACCGCTTCATCATCGGCCAGAAGGATGCCAAGCGGGCTGTCGCCATCGCGCTGAGAAACCGCTGGCGGCGACAGAAGCTCGAAGGACTGCTGCGCGAAGAGGTGATGCCGAAGAACATCCTGATGATCGGACCGACCGGCGTCGGCAAGACCGAGATCTCGCGCCGGCTGGCCAAGCTGGCAGGCGCGCCGTTCGTCAAGGTGGAAGCAACCAAGTTCACCGAGGTCGGCTATGTCGGCCGCGATGTCGAACAGATCATCCGTGACCTGGTGGAAGTCGGCATCACGCTTGTGCGCGAACGCAAGCGTGCGGAGGTGCAGGCAAAGGCCAAGCTGAACGCCGAGGAAAGGGTGCTCGACGCATTGGTGGGCAACACCGCCTCGCCCGCGACCCGGGACTCCTTCCGCAAGAAGCTGCGCGACGGACTGCTCGACGACAAGGAAATCGAGATCGAGGTGGCCGACAGCTCATCCGGCATGCCGCAATTCGAGCTTCCGGGAATGCAGGGCGCCAATGTCGGCGTTCTCAATCTCGGCGACCTGTTCGGCAAGGCGATGGGCGGACGCACGCGCAAGATCAAGACAACGGTGCGCGAATCGCATGATTCGCTGCTCAATGACGAGTCCGACAAGCTGCTCGACATGGAACAGATCCATCAGGAGGCGCTGAAATCCGCCCAGGATGATGGCATCGTCTTCATCGATGAAATCGACAAGATCGCATCGCGTGAAGGCGGAATGGGCGCGGGCGTTTCCCGCGAGGGCGTGCAACGCGACCTGCTGCCGCTGGTGGAAGGCACGACAGTGGCGACCAAATACGGGCCGGTGAAGACCGATCACATTTTGTTTATCGCGTCGGGCGCATTCCACGTTTCCAAGCCGTCTGACCTGTTGCCGGAACTGCAGGGCCGTCTGCCGATCCGGGTCGAGCTCAGGGCGCTCGGCAAGGACGATTTCCGCCGCATCCTGACAGAGACCGAAGCCAGTTTGATCAAGCAGTATGTGGCCTTGATGGCTACCGAAGACCTGACGCTGGAGTTCACCGAGGATGCAATCGACGCACTGGCCGAGGTCGCCGTGCATCTGAATTCGAGCATCGAGAACATCGGTGCACGGCGTTTGCAGACAGTCATGGAGCGGGTTCTCGACGAGATTTCTTTCACTGCTCCAGATCAGCCGGGCTCGACAATCACGATTGATTCAGACTATGTCCGGGAACACGTTGGCGACCTAGCGCAGAATACAGACCTGTCGCGTTTTATTCTCTGAACCGCGATTCATCGAAGCGCTTCGCAAGCAAGACGTGATCCGTGACCTGTGTCAGGTCGTAGATCTGTTTACCGTCGTGGTGAGGAAGATGATCGTGCCCAGCTCAAAGTTCAACGCCGTGATAGCGATCGCGATCGCATTCACCATGAGCTTTGCCGCTGTGCCGCAGACCTACTCGGCCGAACCGGTCCCGAAGGGCAACCGCAACGCCCGCCAGCCCGACATTCCGGGCGCATCCAAGCGCCGTACCGAGGCGACCAAGTCGACGTTTGATGCGAAGTACGAGAAGATCCGCGATCTGATCGCCGATGATGATCGGCTGCGCCGGAAAATCCGCTCGGTGTCGAAGGCCTACAAGATCGATCCGATTCATATCGTCGGGGCACTGGTCGGTGAACACACCTACAATGTCGATGCCTATGACCGGCTTCAGACCTATTACGTCAAGGCTATCTCCTATGCGGGCGAACGGTTTCGCTTTGAGTATGACGGCGAGAGCGTTGTCGATTTCGTCAAGCGTCCCGAATTCGAGGCCTGCAAGGAAGATTCCGGCTCGGCCGAGTTGTGGACTTGCCGCGAAGAAGTCTGGGAGAAAAGCTTTCGCGGCAAGAAGGTATCAGGCAAATCCTTTCCCGATGACCGCTTCGGCGCCGTGTTCTTCCAGCCGTTCTATGCCGGGCAGACTTTCGGGCTGGGCCAGCTCAACCCGCTGACCGCTCTCATGCACACGGATCGCGTCAACAAGGTTTCGAGGCTGAGAAAGCTTGATGCCGGCAATGCTGCCGAAGTCTACAAGGCAATCATGGAGCCGGATTCCACATTGGCCTACATGGCCGCCTCGATTGCCGAATCCATCGAGAACTACCGCGACCTGGCCGGATTCGATATTTCCGGCAATCCCGGGCTCACCGCCACCCTGTACAATGTCGGCAACACCTTGCGCAGGGCCAAGGCCTTGGGCGCGGAGAATGCAAGTCGCAAGAAGCGCGGTCTGAAACCGAAGCCTCCGACCGAAAATTACTATGGCTGGCTGGTCAACCAGCATGAAGACGAGCTGCGCGAGATCATCGAGCGCTAAGGCAACTCCAGGGAAAGCGGGAACCGGTTTCGCGTCCGGAATGGCGTGAAATCAAACAAGGTCCCGGCAGGGTTCCGTCTTCTCGACGAACCGGATTATCGCCGGAATTCCTCTTTCGGCGCATGCGCGGCGCGCGTGGACGTTCCGGTCTCCGGTGCAAGGTTGCCGCGATCTATCAATGCCTCAATCTCTTGCAGCGTCGCGGGATCCAGACGGCCAATTGCCGTGGCCAGCTTGTTGGCAACTTCGGTGGCCTTCGGCGTGAGGCCGGACGTGTTGATGACGACTTTCGGCCGGGACAGGCCGGCGAGCATCTGCAACTCCTCGGCTTCATCCCAGATGATGTTGAAATAGCCGATGACCCGCTGGACGAATTCCCAGCTCGGCTCCGACCGGTTTCCGTGCTCAAGCGCCGACAGATAGGCCGGCGAGACGCCGATGGCGCTGGCCATCTGCCGCTGCGTGATGCCACGCTCGGCGCGCAATCGCCTTATCGCCTCGCCAAACGGGGTCATCGCGGATTTCCCTTCTCGCGGCGCAAGCGGATGTAAAGTGCGCCTTCGCCGCCATGGCCACGGGCGGCATCCTCGTATCCGGATATCAGGAACCGGAACTCGGGCTTGCCCAGCCAGACGGGAACAGCCCGCTTGAGGGCGCCCTCGCTGCCACGCGACGCGCCTTTGCCGGTGATGACCAGAACATGCCTGAGGCCGCGTTCGTGGGCGCGCGCGAGAAACCCGAACAACAGATTGTGCGCCTCGCTCTGGGTCAGCCCGTGGAGGTCGATGCGGCCATCGATCGGCAGCCGTCCACGCGCAAGCTTGCGGATGACCGGTTTTTCGATCGGGTGTGGTTGTTTCCGGGATGGCGCGTTCGGTCCGGGCGCCGACTGTTGGCTTCTTGCCGGCCTTTCGGGAGGTGCGGGCGGCGCCTGGACCGGGGGCTCGACCGCGAACCAGTCGTCTTCCGGAATTTCCTTTCCCGGAAAGGCCTCGACGGTACGCGCGATCCTGGCCCAGATGATGCGGTCCTCGTGGCTCAATCTCGACTTGTCACCGCTCATGACCGGCCCGCCGTGCGATTTCCGATCCAACCGGAGCAAGAATGACAAACCGGGCAGGCGCCTTGATCGATCCGGCTTTTTCGCCGGCTGCAGATCCGCAGCCAGCAAACAGGTCTCCCCGGGCCGGGCCGACAATTGCGGTGCCGGTATCCTGGGCGATCATCAGCCGGGCGAACGGCCGCGGCTCATCGAAGTCCTGCAGCCCGGGCGCTGAGACGAAGATCGGCGTCCCGAAGGTATGAATGTGGCGATCGACGGCAAGCGACCGCCCAGGCTCGAGCGGGACCTTGGCCGCCGCAACCGGACCGAGATAATCGTTTTCGACAGCCGCCTTCTCGAAAAAGATGAAGGAGCGGTTTTCCCACATCAGCCTGTCGGCCCGCTCGGGGTTGGCCGCCAGCCACTGCCTGATGGCTGCCATGGACACAGATTCAGGTGAAATCTCGCCCCGCTTGACCAGCAAGCCGCCAATGCCGGTAAAGGGATGACCGCTCTTGGCGGCGTAGGTGATCCGTTCCACTCGACCATCGGGGAAGCAGAGCCGGGCGCAGCCCTGCACGTGGGCAAAAAGCACGTCGACGCGGGAGTTAGCCCAGGCGATCTCCAGCCCCAGGCCATCGAAGACGCCGGATTCGATAGCTTGGCGGTCCGGACAGCATGCCATTCCGTCGGCACCCGCGAGCATGAACGCGAAGCCCGGGGGGATCCCGGCGGGTGGATTGTCCGGATCCGGAACCTTGATCAGGTTCTCCGG
>JAHJUC010000182.1 GCA_018829385.1 Alphaproteobacteria bacterium | reverse complement strand
GATCGGGCAGCTGGCGTCGGTTGCCTTCAGGTCGCGCAGCAGCCAATGATCGAAACTCATCAGCGCCACCGGGCCGTCATAGTTTTCCAGGCACTCGACGACGGCGTCGGCAAAGCCCTCGTCATCGCCGGGCCGGCCCTTCAGCTCGATGACAAGCGGTACCTTTCCCGCCACCTGTTTCAAAAGCGCGGGAAGCGAGGGCACGCCATCGGAGGTGCCGCCAACCCGCAGTTGCGCCAGTTCCCGCGACGTCCGCTCGCGAACGTCGCCGCGCAGTCCGCACAGCCGCTCGAGATCATCATCGTGGAAAACCACCGGCACGCCGTCCGTGGCGATCTGGACATCGCACTCGATGGCGTAGCCCGCGTCGATGGCGCGCTGGAAGGCGCTTGCGGTGTTCTCCCAGATGCTCTGGTTCATGTCGTGATAGCCGCGATGGGCGATGGGTCGGGCGACCAGCCAGCCGAGATCCGGTTTTGTCCGTGTCATGCCGGTATCACCTGATCTCGATGACGGCATCGATCTCGACGGCCGCATTGAGGGGCAGGCAGGCCATGCCGACGGCGGCGCGGGCATGCTTGCCGGCCTCTCCCAGCACTTCGGCGATCAGGTTCGACGCGCCGTTGATGACCAGGTGCTGATCGGTGAACGAAGGATCCGAGGCGACAAACCCGCTCAGCTTGACCACCCGGGCGATGCGCGAGAGATCGCCGCCAAGCGCCGCCTTGGCCTGCGCCAGGATGTTGATGGCGCACAGTTCCGCCGCCCTCTGGCCGGAGGCCAGTTCGACGTCGCGCCCGAGCAGCCCCTTGACCGCGATCGTGCCGTTTTCCATCGGCAATTGGCCGGAAATGAACAAGAGCGAGCCGGTGATGACATAGGGAAGATAATTGGCGGCCGGCGCTGCCGCCTCCGGAAGCACAATGCTGCGGGCGCTCAGGCGGGATTCAATCGTGTCGGTCATCAAAGGCTCCAAATTCGGCTCTGTCAGGGGTGCGTGAACGATTTGGCGGCTCATTAAAGTTCCGCCTCGCTTTTGCCACCTCTGGTCATATATCATCGTCCGAGGATTCGACAGGAGAAAACCTGATGCGCATGCTCGCAATTGCATCACTTGCCGTCATCGCGGCCACTTCGGCGCAAGCTGCGCCGGCAGCAGGCGCGGGCGGGCTCGCGGCCCACCGCGCGGTCTATGATCTTTCGCTCAAGGATGCCTCCGAGCGCTCCGGCATCTCGGGCATGGTCGGCCGCATGGTCTACGAGTTTGCCGGTTCCGCCTGTGAGGGCTACACGGTCAGTTTCCGTTTCGTCACCGAAATCTCCACCGGCGAGGATTCGCGGTTGACCGACCAGCAGACCACCACCTTCGAGGACATCCGCAAGGGCACGTTCCGCTTCGTCACCCGCTCCTTCGTCGACCAGAAGCTCGATCATGAAGTCCGCGGCTCGGCGGAAGTGAAGGAAAATGGCCTGGCGCTCGCTCTTGAGCAGCCCGACAAGCTGTCGCTCGAAATCGCGCCGGCGCGGTTTCCCACCGAACACATGATCGAGCTGATCGGCAAGGCCCGCGAAGGCGAGCGGTTTTACGAATCGCGCATCTATGACGGCTCCGACGAGGGCGACAAGGCGATGATCACCACAACCATTCTGGGGGAGAAGCAGCCGGCCGAGAAATCCGACACGGAGGCCAGGCGGGCAGGCGAGCTTGCCGACGATGCCTACTGGCCCGTCTCGATGTCCTATTTCGAGGAAGCCGCGGAAGGCGACGGCCTGCCGGTCTATTCCATTGCCTTCAAGCTCTATGAGAACGGCGTCACCCGCGATCTCACCATGGATTACGGCGACTTCGTGCTCCAGGGCGAGCTCGCCCAGCTCGACATGTACGAGCCGGAGCCCTGCGTCGAGCAGTAACTTCTCTCGCGGCCGCGCGGATGATGGGCGGCCCCGGCCGTGCGGCCTGTCGTTGCGTGCCAACCGGCTTACGAAGCCTGGTTAACCCAAACGAAACCAATTATTTCCACACTTCTGGGATGCGAGCGCCGTTGTGGCATCCAGGGGTTGCTCCGTCTCATCGACCGGATCGAGCACCGTGATGCCGGAGCGGATCGCGCCTGGCGGACCAATTGCCAATTAAGGGGTGGCCAGGCCGAAGCCTCGGAACGAGTGCATTTGAAAGCTCTACCATAACATGAGATATTTGTATTTAAGTAATTCAAAATATTGGATATACGGCATCCTTTCTGGAACGGTTCTGGTTTTGGCCGCAGCACTCAGCCTGCCTGTCGAACTGCCGATCGGCGAGAGTTTTTGGGACACCTATATCTACATTGATGGCGCCCATCGACTGTCCGTCGGCCAGGAAATCTACCGCGATTTTCATGCGCCCGTCGGGCCGCTCAACTACATTCTGTTTGATCTGCTCGGGTCGCTTTTCCCGCATGGCAATGTGGCGCTGGTCATTCAATGGTGCATGATGTTGGTCACCCTGCCGATGATCGCCGTCATCTGCCTGCATGTGCGCGAGCGCGGCCCGTTTGCCGCGTTCGGCCTGCTGCTGCCCTACCTGATGTTCTCGCTGCTGCCGTTCAATGTCACCTCCTGGAACGTGTTTCCTGGCGTCGACGGATTTGCCTATTACAACCGTCACAGCTCCATTCTGCTCTATCTGCTGGTCGCTACGCTGTTTTTCGTTCGCTCGCATATTGCGCTTGTCGGACTTGTGTCGGCGCTGCTGCTCAGCCTTGCCTTCGTCAAGATCAGCGGGTTCGCCATAGCAGGCCTGATCTTGGCCTTCGCGCTTCTGACGCGGCGGATCGGGATCGGCGTCGCGATCGCCACCGCGGCGCTGTGCCTGTCCATCACTGCCCTGCTGGAGATCTCGACCGGCAGCGTCTCGGCCTATCTGCACTCCGCCTTGCGGCTTCTGGACGCCAATGACGGGGTGCTGCTGACCAATCTGGTGACCACCGTCAGCGCCCGCTTCGATGTCATCCTGACGGCCTCGATCCTGGCCGCCTATCTGTTTTTCATCCGCATGCGCGGCGGTGAAAACCTTCTCAATTGCTTCGATCGGGACCATCCGCGAAATCCGCAACCCGGCCGGCTCGATCAGGACTGGCTGTGGCTCGCGGTGCTGATCCTCGCCAACACGCTGTTCGAATCCCAGAATTATGGCGGCGCCGCCTTTGTCTCGACATGGCCGCTTCTGCTGGTCCTGGTGCTGGCGACGCCCCCCGAACGGCGCATGCGCCTCTCGCCTTTGCTCGTTCTTGTCGGGCTGATCGCATTTCCCACGGCCACCAAGGTGCTGCACTCGGCCGCGCGCGCCGCCGCGACAACGATCAACAACGTGGCTGTCGAGACCGAGCATCTGCCTCAAAACATGCGCTTCAGTGCCAAGGCCCTGACGGTCGAGGCCGCGGCCGCGGCCCGGCCGATCCTGTCGGGCGGACGCGCGACCTACGAGAAATACGCCGACGCCAACATCCTGCCGGCCTACTGGCTCTATTTCGATCATCGCTTTCAGGTCAACGTGCTCAAGACCATGGACGAGGTGATCGGCGCGATCCGCAAACGCGAAGCTGACCTCGGCCACCATTACGAGGTCATCGATGTGCGCGATTTCGCCAATCCGGTGACCGCCGCGATGGGGCGGACGCCGGCGCGGGGCATTTCGATAGGGGGGGATCCCTACAGGGCCGTGCTGCCACTGACCACGGAGGAGGCGGGTCTTCTCTCGCAGACCGATCTGGTGCTGCTGCCGACATGCCCGGTGACTGCCGCCCGCAAGAAGCTTCACGAAAAATATGTCGCCGCCTACGAGGGGTTCAATCGCATGGCCCTGACCGATTGTTTCGACGCCCTCGAGCATCCGAGATACGCGACGCGGTAGCGCTCAAGGCTCCGGCAGGTCTGTGTCGCGCTCCGGGTGGACTGTGACACACCCGCGTGGCATGAGGGCGCTTCCCGCTGGCTGCCTCGCGGTCCGCACTGCGCCCTGACACAATAACCGCAAGACAGGATGGACATCGCCATGGCGAATGCGCTCGGGCTCGATTTCGGCACGACCAACACGGTTCTCGCCCAGGCCAGCCAGGGGTCGGACACGGCATCGATCAGCTTCTTATCGGCCGCCGGAGAAAGCGACACCATGCGCACGGCGCTGTCCTTCATCAAGGATCCGCAGCTTGGCGCGTCGGTCCTTCAGGTCGAGGCGGGCCAGGCCGCCATCCGCGCCTTCATCGACAATCCCGGCGAATGCCGCTTCCTGCAATCGATCAAGACCTTCGCCGCCTCGCCGCTGTTCCAGGGCACCATGATCCATGGCCGCCGCTTCCAGTTCGAAGACCTCATGGAAGTCTTCCTCAAACGGCTCGAGGCCTATGCCGGCGACAACTGGCCGCAGCCGGTCAGGCGCGTCGTCACCGG
>JAHJUC010000020.1 GCA_018829385.1 Alphaproteobacteria bacterium | reverse complement strand
GGTTGCCTCGCGGACCTCCGGCCAGTCATACATGGGCAGCGAGACAGCGCCGGTCACAGAGCTGCCTCCGGCTGGTGCAGGTCCTTCACGCGCTGTCGCCGCGCCGTTTGCGGGGCTCGATCGGCCACGCCACCGGCTCCTTCGGCCGGAAGCCGAAGCGGCGGAACACTTCCCAGTAGCTCTGGTAGCGATAGCCGCCGTTCATGCGCAGGAACCGGGCGCGGTTCTCCCGAAAGAAAGCGGGAATCCGGTACCAGGCAAGCGAGGGATAGGCGTGGTGCACCGAGTGGAAGTTGTTGTTGAGAAACAACAGGCTCAACGGCCCCCTGGTTTCGATGATCACCGAGCGCTGGTTGGCTTTTTCGACGGCCTGGTGCTCGATGAAGGAGCGCACCATCAGCAATCCCATGCCGAAATAGGCGGCAACGAAGTAGGCTGCCGGATGCAGGCTGCCAAAGATGCCGATCAGCCCGAACAGCAAGGCTACTGCCATGAAATGACGCAGCCATACCTTAAGGATGGTTGTGTCACCGGCCCTGGCGCGAACGAACTCGCTGCGCAGGAAGCCGATCGTGGCGAGTGCCGGTCCGATGGTGATCCGTCCGGCAAGGGTATTGTTGGCAATGAGCAGGCCTTTGAGCCATCCGGGTATCGCCGCCCATATGTCCCGGTCGAGGTAATAGCTCTCCGGATCGTCATAGGGATCGGTGATGTTTTCGTTGATGTGGTGGGTGAGATGGCAGGATTTGAAGCGCAGGTAGGGCACCAGCACTCCAATTGGCGGTGAGATCAAAAGATCGTTTAGCTTCTGGTTCCTGAATGGATGACCGTGCAAAAATTCATGTTGGAGCGAGGAATGCAGCGTGATCACGGGGATCAGCAGCAGGACACGCACTATGTCCGGCAGGTCAGCCCACCCGAACGCCAGCAACAACCACACAGCATAGCAAACGCCTGCCAGAAGCAGGGTCCGCCACTCCGCGTCATTCCGCATCGTGGATACACCTTCTGAATGTTCCTGTTATAGCCCGCGGACAGAGGTCCCGCCCCCCGCGTGGCTTCCAGACGAACGCCAGACAATTACCCTGATTTGACTGGTTTCACAATAATCCGGCCGGCGGATTTGCGAATTATTTGCCGGCTGTCGATTCGGCGGGGGTAAAGGCCTCGGCGGAAAGCGCCTCCGCCCCGTGCTCGAACTGCAACCGCGCGAGACGAGCGTAGAGCCCGCCGCGGGCGACCAGTTCGACATGAGTGCCTTCCTCGACAATCCGGCCCTTGTCCATCACCAGGATCCGGTCGGCGCGCAGCACAGTCGCCAGACGGTGGGCAATGACGATCGTTGTGCGGTGGAGCATCAGCCCTTCGAGAGCCTTCTGCACCAGCGTTTCGTTTTCCGCGTCGAGTGCCGAGGTGGCCTCGTCGAGCAGCAGGATCGGCGCGTCGCGCAGGATTGCCCGGGCGATTGCCACGCGCTGGCGTTGACCGCCCGACAGCGTGATGCCGCGCTCGCCCACCTGGGTGTCGTAGCCCTTGTCGAGCGCCATGATGAAATCATGCGCCTGGGCCGCCATGGCCGCTGCCTCGATGTCCTCCTGGCTGGCGCCAGATCTTCCGAATGCGATGTTGTCGCCGACGCTGCCTGCAAAAATCGTCACATCCTGCGGAACCAGGGCTATGCGGGAGCGCACATCGGCCGGGTCGGCTTCACGGACATCGACAGTGTCGATGAAGACGGTTCCGGCGGTGGTGTCGTAGAATCTCAGGATCAGCGAAAACAGGGTCGACTTGCCGGCGCCGGACGCGCCGACCACCGCCACCGTTTCGCCGGGGCGGACGTGAAAGCTGGTTCCGGTCAGCGCGGATGTATCGGGCCGCGACGGATAGGCGAAATGCACGTTGTCGAACCGGATATCACCGATCGCGGGGGAGGGCAGGGCCTTCGGAGATTGCGGCGCGCGAATTTCGGGCACTTCGTCAAGAAGCTCGCTCAGGCGTTCTGCGGCTCCGGCGGCCTGGGAGAGTTCACCCCAGACCTCGGACAAGGCGCCGAGGCTTCCAGCGGCAAAGACCGAGTAGAGCAGGAACTGGC
>JAHJUC010000181.1 GCA_018829385.1 Alphaproteobacteria bacterium | reverse complement strand
GGCACTGGGTTGCGGTGGTGCGGCGGGAGCTTGGCCGGAAACCGCCCGCAGACGGATGATGCTTGCGACCGTCTCACCTCCGGGGTCGGGCTTCAGAAAACTGAAAGCCAGCCGAACAGCATCTGTTCGACTGGCTGAAACTGGCCGGATGGGACGATTCCGGCTTTCTAGGGGAGGGACACTCCCGCGCGCTGCGTTAGCTCTGGTTGACGATCATGCAATGGGCCGCACCGGCCTCGGAGAATTCGACCTTCTCTTCGATACCCTTGGCGCAGGTGTCCTTCAGGGCCTGCTGCTGCTCGGGCGTGGCCGCGTCCCAGCGAGCCTGGAAGTCGGCGTGGGTGCGTTCGTTGCCTTCGGCATCCATCATGATGTCGACAACTTCGATGTCACCTCCGGCGAGCGTTTCCATGGCGGTGCGGATGTAGGCCTGCACGCCTTCGGCAAACGCGCCGGAGGCAAAAACCGTGAGTGCGGTGTCTGCAATAATCTTATTTGTTGTCTTATCCCAGTTGTTGGTTTCGACAGGGGAGCAAAGGTACAGGCTCAACAAGGCTCCAAGGAAAAGACGGTAGGTGTCTGGCGGTTGGCCCGGCATGAAAGCCGACCGAACCTGCTCCTTTGGTCCTGCTGAACGGACTGCAGACCCGAAAACCGCGCATCGGTCGCGGCAGCCCGCAAAAGGCGGGGATCAGGCATACAGAACCGAATCATAACCGTAGGTCTCGCTCAGCTTCTGGCCGAGGATGTGCTTGTGCTTGTGCTCGAAGGTGAGAAATTCGCTCAGCGTCGTCGAACTCTCGCGTGGCCAGAGCAGCTGCAGGCGACGGAGTTTCGTCGGAACCCTGATCCCCGCCGCTTCCGCGCGCACGATAATGTCGGAAATATCGTCCCAGGTTTTCTGCATTTCATGGGCTGCCGCAAACTCGATGATCGCGGCCTTCTTCTTCTCGTCGGTCGGGGTGTTCAACGAGGCGTTGTCGAGCTCGACCTGCGCCATCTTGCGCATGTTGACCGCGTTGGGCAGCAGCCAGGGTTCGATGTTCTGCATGTTTTCGGCAACGCTTCCGACCAGCTTCTCATCGAAATTGCGCATGTCGAAATTGCAGCCGGATTCGGTCAGCAGACCGCGCAGGAACTCCATCAGTTTCTTGGAATCGTTGGGCAGCAGATCCGGATAGGTCTTGTAGATATCGGCGGCGATCCTGCTTCGGTAGTAGGCATTGCGGCCAAAGCGGGCGAGCAGGGATTCGTAGTGCTGGCCGGCCACCTTGTCCCGCGCCAGATCGGATTCGGTCAGGGTCGCGATCAGGTTTTCCAGCATTTCCTCGCTCGCGCCCTGCGGCTGCCAGCGGCCGCCGGCGGTAACGCCCGGGGTTGGACGCCTGGCGGATTCACCGAGCGCGCCATGGAATGCATCGAAGACCTCACCGGCGTGCCGAAGCTCCCCGGACAATTGCTTGAGCATGCCGCGCTCGATCGGCCTGGAAACGCCGTTGGGCTCGCACAGTGCCTCGAACAGCCCGGGTTCGCTGAAGGACAGCCATTCCCGGAATTCCTCGTCGCTGAGGCGGTCATCGATCAGATTGACCAGTTCCGCCAGTGCCGGCAGGTCGTCAGCAGCCGGGCTGAGATTGTTGATCCGATAGATGCAGGTCTCAAGAACCGGGGTTCTCGCCAGCCGCATGATCAGGAATGCCGCAACGATCTGGTCTTCCAGCTGCGGCAGGGCGACGAAGGCCTCGTCGCGCCCCAGCAGGCTCAGAGCCCTGACGAGGATGTTGCCGTCCCGCGCAACCCGGAAATCATCCTGGCCCGCCCAGAAATTCGGATTGATGGCATCCGCCAGCAGCCACGGCGCCGGATCGCGGGTGAACGCATCCCAGGCAAAGGTGTCCTCGGCGCTGCCCATTCCGTAAGAGATGGCCGAGTGGACCTTCAGCGGCGTGAAGTCGAACGGCGTGTAGGGCGCTCCAACCCAGTCATGCTTCTTGCTCAGCGACGCCGGCAGCGATTCGAAATCGTGCGGTTCGGCCAGGGACGAGCGCTTGGCAGGCCGGTGCGCGTCGATTTCGGCAATCTTCTTGTGGCTGGTGGTGTAGACGCCGCGCAAGAGCTGCAGGCCGGTCGTGTTGGCCTTGAAGGCGATGATGCTGTCGGAACTCAGATGCTGCCCGGCGCGCAGCTTGCGGCCCATGGTGTCGTAGAACACCAGGTGGTCTCCGGCCGAAATCTCGTAGACGGAGAGCTTGACCTTCTCCCCGTTCTCATCGGGGAGCACGTCGACGAAATAGTCAGGCGACGACAGTTCGAACCAGCGGTGCTTCTGGGTGAGGATCTCGATGAGGTTCTGCCCGGCGTCTCCGACCTCGGCCTCGTCCCAGTCGCCGGTGCTGGAAAGCAACTGACGGTAGGCTTCGACCAGATTGTCGCTGATCGACTGGAAGGTGCCCGGATCGATATCGATGATATCGCTCCATTCGTTGGCGCGCTGGCGATGTGCCGAGACGTGAAGGAAATACAGGCCCTGCAGCAGGGGGCGGCTGCCCTCAATGGTCAGCACGGCGTTCTGCACCCGGTCGTTTTCGACCGACGCCCGGGTAATGGCGGTCGCGTTGTCATCCCTTCCGACGAGCTCGGCTTCGGTGATGTCGTAGCCCACCGGGAAGATCTGCAGGGCGTCCTCGAGATGCGGGATCTCGAGCCGGAAGCTGGAGACGGCGACCACGTTGCCCATGCCATCGCCCTCGTGGGCACCCTCATGGACTGGCCAGGATGTGAAATATCCCGCCCAGCCGATGTGGGCATTGGGCTTCTTGACGTGATGAATGCGCTTGTCGGACCAGACGAAGCGGGCGTCCGGGTTGTCGCCGGGCTCCTCGGGAAGCGCGATGACGACATTGCCATAGCGGGCGTTGGGGACGAGGCCGTCTGTCTCGCGCGCCAGCTCGAAGGCCTTGAGCGGCCTTGCCGTCTGCGCGTCGTCAATCAGCAATTCGACCGAGTGGGTGCCGCGCGGCAGCCGAAGCGTCCTGAGGAAGCTTTCCCCGGGACCGATCGAGAAAACGTCAACGACTATGCCCGAGCGATTGCCTTCCCGGAAGGCGTGCGGCTTGAGATGGCACAGAACGATCGCACCCTTGCGGTGCTTGACCAGCTCCTCGCCTTTCGACGAAAAATATCCCAGAACCGCCTGGTCCTCGCCATCCCAGGCCAGCCAGACATTCTCGCAACCCCCACCCCGATAACCCATTCGACTCTTTCCTGTACTATTCAAATGGTTTATTGCTTTCTGGAACTTACAATGAAATTCAGCAAAAGGGAAAGCTGAATTGGCTGTTAATGATAACGACGAGATACATGTCGGCCTCACCGGACCGGTGAGATCAGGAAAGACGAACTTGTTCGTCGACTTCGCAAAATGCGTCGAGTTGAACTTTCACGGATTCCGGCAGCTGCACAACATCAAGATCGAAACAGACAGGGTAAACCGCAAACTACTTAGAAGTTACTATCGGAACCTGCCGGAAGCGACCGAAGGTGTCACCGACATCCGGTTTGATCTTGAACTGGATCTGCCGCCTGGCGACGGATTTCAGTCCGCCGGCACGCTTGATCACAGGCAATTCACCATCCACGTGCGGGACGCGCCGGGCGAAGCCGCCTTTCCAAGCAGCGACATTTCGGGCAAGGCCAATCCGCACGCGGAAAAGGCCAAGGAGCTCGACGAATGGTTCTCCAAGGCCAAGGGGATTGTGCTGGTGATATCCGCCCTGAATGCCGGCACGGACAAGGGCTTCGAGGCGCTCATCGACAAGGTG
>JAHJUC010000180.1 GCA_018829385.1 Alphaproteobacteria bacterium | reverse complement strand
TTGATCAGCCATGCATCACTCACATACTCTCGCACACTCTACTGCCAGAGCAATGTGGGGAAAAGGTGTCGTTCAGCGCATTTCTTCGGGTGCATCAGTTCCGGTTATAGCGAGACCTGACTTCAACACCGACGCTACTGCATACACCAGACCCAACCTGGCAATTGTCGATTGTCTGTTTTTATCATTAACAAACCGCAAACCCGGCTCATCACGGCCCTTGTTCCAGTGCGCATGCAGCAGGCTGGCAAGCTCATAGAGATAGAATGCCACCCTGTGCGGCTCCTGTCCGGAGGCCGCTGCCTCGATCATCCTGGGGTACTCGCCGAGCTTGGCAATCAGCGCCAGTTCACTCTCGTGGGCGAGATCCGACAGATCGGCGGAGGCAAGCGTTTCGGGCGACAGGTCGAGATCCGGGAAGGTCTCGACGGCCTGCCGCATCACCGACGCACAGCGGGCGTGGGCGTACTGCACGTAAAAGACCGGGTTGTCCTTGGAGTGCTCGGTGACCTTTGCGAAATCGAAGTCGAGCGATTCAGAGCTCTTGCGGTAGAGCATCATGAAACGCACCGAATCCACGCCCACCTCGTCGACCACGTCGCGAAGCGTGACGAAATCGCCAGACCGCTTGGACATGCGCACCGGCTCGCCGTTGCGGTAGATCTTGACCAGCTGGCAAAGCAGCACGGTCAGCTTCGCTTCACCCGCCGAAACCGCCTTCGCGACAGCCTCGAGCCGCTTGATGTAGCCGCCATGGTCGGCGCCCAGCACGTAGATCATCTCGGTGAAGCCGCGCTCGAACTTGTCGCGGAAATAGGCGACGTCGGCGGCAAAGTAGGTGTAGCTGCCATCGGACTTGATCAGCGGCCGGTCGATATCGTCGCCGACTTCGGTCGAGCGGAACAATGTCTGCTCGCGGTCTTCCCAGTCCTCGGGCGACTGGCCCTTCGGCGGCGGCAGCTTGCCCTTGTAGACGTGGCCCTTGAACGTCAGGTCGTTGATGGCGTTGCGGATGGCGCGTTCGCCGTCGGCATGCAGGCTGCGCTCGGAGAAGAACACATCGTGCTCGACATTGAGCGCCTTCAGATCGGACCGGATCATGTCCATCATCGCATCGATCGTGCGGTCCTTGATCAGCGCCATCCGGTCGGCTTCCGGCATCGTCCTGAGCGAGCTGCCGAACTCGTCGGCGAGCTTCTGACCGACCGGCACCAGGTAATCGCCGGGATAGAGCCCGGCCGGGATTTCGCCGATATCCTCGCCAAGCGCCTCGCGGTATCTCAGATAGACCGATTTCGCCAGCACATCGATCTGCGAGCCGGCGTCGTTGATGTAGTATTCCTTGGTCACCTGGTAGCCGGCGAACCCCATCAGGTTGGCCAGCGCATCGCCGACAACCGCGCCGCGGCAATGGCCCACATGCATCGGCCCGGTCGGGTTGGCGGACACATATTCGACATTGACCTTGCGGTCCGCACCCAGGGTGGAACGGCCGTAGTCGGCGCCTTCCCGGATGATTGTCGACACCAGCCGGCGCCAGAACGCCGCCGTCAGCCTGAAATTGAGAAAGCCGGGACCGGCCACGCTTGTCTCCGACACATCGGCATCGCCTGCGAACTGGGCCGCGATCATATCGGCGAGCGCCCGCGGGTTCATGCCCAGCGGCTTTGCCAGGACCATCGCCGCATTGGTCGAGATATCGCCATGCGCCGGATCCCGTGGCGGCTCCACGGTCAATCGCTCGAAGCTGACTTCGCCGCCCTTGTCCCTGACCACATCAAGCGCCTCGACGGCCTGCTTGATTCTGCTTTCGAAGTCCTTGAACACATTCATGGCTAAAGTCCGGATATGACGGAGAAACGGGGGCGAAACGACTGCCCGCCCCAAGGTGAGCGCTGCCTATCGCAATTCCGGCGTATCGTCAAACAAGCGCCGGTGCGCCGCGATCGCGTAAGTATCGGTCATTCCCGCAAGGTAATCCCTGACCTTGCGCGCCCGCTTGTCCACGGCCATCTCCTCGATCCCCGCATGCCGGTGCTTCTCGCCCATGGCCGACGGATCGGCCATGAAGGCCGTAAACAGGTCGCGGACGATGCGGGTGGCGGACGCCCTCACCCGCATGACGTCGGGATGCCGGTAGAGATGACGGTACAGGAACGCCTTGATGTGCTGGTCGGCTTCGACGAATTCTTCCGAGAAATGCGCCATCGTCCGGCCCGCGTGACGCACGTCATCGGCCGTTTGCGGCTTGATCGCCTTTATATGCGCCTGGGTGACCGCGATCACGTCCTCGACCATTCGGGTGATCTGTCGCCGCATCACCTCGTGGACCAGCCGCGGCTCTTCCAGACCGGGATAGCGGTCCCGGACCTCGGCCAGCAAACGCGAAATCAGCGGCAGCTCTTCCAGCATTTCCAGCGTGATCAGGCCCGAACGCAGACCGTCGTCAATGTCATGGGTGTTGTAGGCAATATCATCGGCGATCGCGGCTACCTGGGACTCCAGGCTTGAATGCGTCGAGAGCCACAGGTCGTGAGCGGCATTGTACTGCGCGATCGGCTCCGGAACCGGCTTGCTGCCCGCGGAGATCAGCGGACCGTTGTGCTTGACCAGCCCCTCGAGGGTCTCCCAGGTCAGGTTAAGCCCGTCAAAATCGGCGTAGCGTTGCTCGAGCTTGGTGACGATGCGCAGCGACTGCGCGTTGTGATCGAAACCGCCGGCATCCGCCATCAGTTCGTCCAGCGCCTCTTCCCCGGTATGGCCGAACGGCGTGTGGCCGAAATCATGCACCAGCGCCACGCCCTCGGCCAGGTCCTCGTCGAGCTTCAGCGCCCGCGCCAGCGCACGCGCGATCTGCGCCACCTCGATGGTATGGGTCAGCCGGGTGCGGTAGTGATCGCCTTCGTGGGCGACAAACACCTGGGTCTTGTGCTTGAGCCGCCTGAACGCGGTGGTGTGGATGATCCGGTCGCGGTCGCGCTGAAACTCCGAGCGGGTCGGGCTCACCGGTTCTGCAACCAGCCGGCCGCGGCTCGACCACGGGTCAACCGCCCAGGGCGCACGCGCCGCGGTTCCAAACCCCAGTTGTTTGACGTCAATTTCCATGCCTATCCCGTCAACAGGCGCCAATCAGATCCCGACTCAGTCCGTCCAAGCATTGACGTCGGGCCAGCGCCTTCATACCTATAGAGCAACTGATTTGAAACCTGTCTCTTCCGGACCTTGACCCCGGCAAGGAGGTACCATGACTGAAAACGCAACCGTCACGCTCTCGGAGTCCGCCGCCCGCAGGATCAGGGAAATCGTTTCCGCCGAAGCCGGCAAATCCGCCCTCCGGGTTTCCGTCGAAGGCGGCGGATGTTCCGGCTTTTCCTACAAGTTCGATCTCGCCGACCAGCCCGCCGAGGATGACATCGTGCTGGAGAAGGACGACGCAAAGGTGCTCATCGACCAGGTCTCGCTGGTCTACATGGCCGGATCGGAAATCGATTTCGTCGACAACCTGATGGGCCAGGCTTTCCAGATCCGGAACCCGAACGCCGTCGCCTCCTGCGGCTGCGGCACCAGCTTTTCAGTCTGACCAGCCCAGTTTTGCCCGCTATGGGTCCGCGCCCCGGCGGACCGTCTTCTAAAGGATGACCGCCTTGAAAATCGCCACATGGAACATCAATGGCGTCAAGGCGCGGATCGACAACCTGCAGGCATGGCTGAAGGAGAGCGATCCCGACATCGCCTGCCTGCAGGAGATCAAGTCGGTCGACGAGGGCTTCCCGCGGCTGGAGATCGAAGCGCTCGGCTATCACGTCGAAACCCACGGGCAGAAGGGCTTCAACGGTGTGGCGATCCTGTCGAAGCAGAGCCCGGACGAAGTCAATCGCGGCCTGCCCGGCGATGACAGCGACGAACAGGCCCGTTTCATCGAGGCGGTGTTCTCGATCGATGGTGGCGTGCTGCGCGTTGTCTCGCTGTATCTGCCCAACGGCAATCCGGTCGATACGCCGAAGTTTCCCTACAAGCTCTCCTGGATGGAGCGGCTTCAAGCCTTTGCCGCGGACCGGCTGGCGCTGGAGGAACCGCTGGTGCTCGCCGGCGACTACAATGTCATTCCCGAGCCCGTCGACTGCCACGATCCGAAAGTCTGGGAAGGCGACGCGCTGTTTCGTCCCGAATCCCGCAACGCCTTCAGAAAACTCGAAAATCTCGGCTTCACCGACGCGTTGCGTGCCGTCAACGACGCTCCGGAGACCTACACATTCTGGGATTACCAGGCCGGCGCCTGGCAGAAAAACAACGGCATCCGCATCGACCATCTGATGCTCTCGCCGGAGGCGGCAAACCTGCTGCATTCGGCAAGCGTGGAAAAACACGTCCGCGGCTGGGAAAAGCCGTCGGACCATGTCCCGGTAGCGATCCAGCTCGGCCTCTGAGCCATCGCCGCCAACGCGGACTTGGGTCCGGCCGTCGCAAATCTTGCCAAAGAGCGGCAAGAAGCGCATTATTCGACAATGAAACACACGCTGTCACGGCAATTGGCTTTGAGCATCGGTTTTCTGACCGTCGGGTTTCTTGCGGTCTCGCCCGCATTCGCCGGCCAGGACTGCGAATGCCTGGGCAACGGCAAACGGATCAAGGAAGGCGGCGTGATCTGCCTGCAGATCGGCTCCTCCCAGCGCTATCTCGCGCGCTGCGAACGCAATCTCAACAATACCAGCTGGAAAAAGATTTCGGACGGATGCCCGGTGTCTCAAATGTCGCCGTGGACTTCAAAGCCGCCGGCTCCGACACACGGCTGATTCCCCGCACCACAGGCAGCCAGCCTGCAGGAGAATCCAAAGGCTCCGGATAACCCGACAGATTGTCAGTTCAGGCCCTTGGCCAGCATATCCTGGGCCAGCGCGATGGCTGTGCGCCGGTCAGCTTCGCCTGCCAGCGAGAATGCGCGCTCCTGCATTGCCTGGATCCAGGCCTTGTCGGAAGGCGGCGACCGTTCAAGCGCCGTGGTCATGAAGGCAAGCCCGCGCACGGTCTGGCCTTCCTCGAAAACCACATTGCCAAGCACGGCGGAGGCGGCCGGATGGCCGCTGACCCTGGCCCGGTTCAGCCATTTCTTCGCTTGCTGGATGTCGTTGGCGCCGCCCTCGCCCTCGAGGATCATGCGGCCCAGACGATATTGTGCTTCCGGCACGCC
>JAHJUC010000019.1 GCA_018829385.1 Alphaproteobacteria bacterium | reverse complement strand
CGGCGGCTCCGAGGCGGCGCTGTTCGCCGGCGATCTTTTCCGCATGTACGAGCGCTATGCCTCGTCGCGGGGATGGCGGGTGGAAGTGCTGTCGGCGAGCGAGGGCGAAGCCGGCGGCTACAAGGAAATCATCGCCACGGTTTCGGGCAAGGGCGTGTTTGCCCGGCTGAAATTCGAATCCGGCGTGCACCGGGTGCAGCGGGTGCCGGAAACGGAATCCGGCGGACGCATTCATACCTCGGCCGCGACCGTGGCGGTGCTGCCGGAGGCAGAGGACATCGACATCGAAATCAGGCCGGAGGACATCCGGATTGACACCATGCGGGCGTCCGGGGCCGGCGGCCAGCACGTCAACACAACCGATTCGGCCGTGCGCATCACCCATTTGCCGACCGGCGTGGTGGTAACGTCCTCGGAGAAGTCGCAGCATCAGAACCGTGCCCGCGCCATGCAGGTGCTGCGCGCGAGGCTCTATGACATGGAGCGGCAACGGGCGGACGACGAGCGGTCGCAATCCCGGCGCAGCCAGGTCGGCTCGGGCGACCGGTCGGAACGGATCCGGACCTACAACTTCCCGCAAGGCAGGGTCACCGATCACCGGATCAACCTGACGCTCTACAAGCTCGACCGGATGATGATGGGGGAGATAGACGAGATCGTCGACGCCTTGATCTCGGACCATCAGGCAGGCCAGCTGGCCACTCTCGGCGACAATGGCAGTGCCTGACTTAGTGGGGCCTGACCTGGCGAAGGCCGCGACGCTGGGCGAGGCCTGGCTGATGCTGCGGACGGCCTTTCGATCCGAAGGTCTGGAGACGGCTGATCTGGATGCCCGGCTGCTGACCGCCAAACTCGCGGGGGTCGAACCGCACCAACTGGCAACGGGAGATGACGCACCGCTGGCGCAGGACGTCCGGGACCGGTTGATCCGGGCCCTGCATGACCGGCTTGCGGGCATGCCTGTTCATCGCATTCTGGGTTCGCGGGAGTTCTACGGGCTTTCGCTCGGCCTCTCCCCGGCAACGCTGGAGCCGCGTCCCGACACCGAGACGCTGATCGATGCCGTGCTGCCGCTTGTCCGGGAACGGGTGGCCGCGAAAGGCTCCTGTTCGATCGCGGACCTGGGGATCGGTACCGGTGCAATCGGCCTGGCGCTGCTTGCTGCCTGTCCAGAGGCGCACTGCCTCGGCATCGATGTGTCGGCGGAAGCCGTGGAAACGGCGCGCGCGAATGCCAAGGCGCTGGAGCTCGGCGCCCGCTATCAGGCCATCCAGGGCGACTGGCTGTCGGAAATTGATACGCGGTTCGACCTGATCGTTTCGAACCCGCCCTATATTCCGACCGCCGATTTGCCGTCGCTTTCCAGGGAGGTGACCGCATATGATCCCGTGCTGGCTCTCGATGGTGGTGCTGACGGGCTGGACGCCTACCGGGCGATTGCCGCCCAGGCAGGCAGCCGGCTCGAGGCGGGGGGATATCTCGCCCTGGAGATAGGTATCGGCCAGCGGCAATCGGTGACCGAGCTGTTTGCCGCCCGCGGTTTTGCGGCGGCGGGGGTGTTTTGCGATCTGGGGCGCGTTGAAAGGGTGCTCTTGTTCAATCTCGGAGGCACTGCAAAGGCTGCTCTCTAGGGCTTTTGGTGCGTGCTTCAAGAAAAGGCTTGGAATTACAGGCAAACATGGCTAGTTTCCCGGTCAGCGCCGGATAGCAAGTCTTGAAACAGATTCGATCCGATGTGGCTCGGCTCTAGGAACCCGCCAGTTTTGGCCCCCGGTTCACAGGAAAGCCTCTGGCGCGGGTATCTGAATTTGAACCCATAACGGTGACGGGATCGGTGGACGGTCCTTTGTCGCGGCGCAACCTGCGAGCCAGACATGCTGGCCAAAGCGCCCAACATATTTTTTCAGGACAACAACCAGGTGACTATCGAATGAGGCCAGGACAGCAAAACAAGCGCGGTCGCGGACGTAGCGGAAGCAACAACAATAGCGGTGGGGGCAATCGCAAAGGCCAGAACCCGCTGTCGCGCTCCTACGACAGCTCCGGTCCCGATGTTAAAATTCGTGGAACCGCCCAGCACGTGGCGGAGAAATACATGAACCTTGCCCGCGATGCGCAAAGTTCCGGCGACCGCGTGATGGCCGAGAACTATCTGCAGCATGCGGAGCACTACAACCGGATCATCCTGACAGCCCAGGCCCAGATGCAAGAGCGCTTCCAGCGCGATGACACCGGGTCCCAGGCTCGGGATTCGCAGGATCAGGACGATGATGATCGCGATACCGATGATGACAATGACGGCAATGTGCAGGATCAGCGGCACGAACAGCAGGACCGGTCCGAGCGGCATTCACGCCAGGACCGGACAGAACGTCAGGACCGCGGCGAGCGCAACGAGCGCCAGGAGCGTAGCGACCGGGGAGAGCGGCAGGAGCGCAGGCCGCGTCCGGAACCGCAGCCGAAGCCGGTCTATGATGCCGATTCACCGCAGCCGGTGATCGAAGGCGTTCCGGCCGAAGTGGCTATCGGGCAGGAGACGCCCGAAGCCGATGGCGCACCGCGTCCGGCCGCGCGTCGACGTGGCCGTCCGAAGCGGGTTCGCAGTGAAGAAGGTGCGGATGCGGCAGGTTCGTCCGACGATGCGCCGGCTGCCGTAGAGCCCGCTGCAGCGGAATAGGCGCAGCCGCCAAGATAACGAACACCAAGCCCCGGTTGCCCGCAACCGGGGTTTTTATTGTTCAAGGAGGCCTTTATCACGTAACTGTGAATACCCATATCTGGTT
>JAHJUC010000179.1 GCA_018829385.1 Alphaproteobacteria bacterium | reverse complement strand
GGTGATCGGCGCCACGTCGCGTTCGCGGCCAAGCTGCAGCTGGAACACGTTGCTCGAGCCCTGCAGGAACACGCATTCGGCGATCGACAGATATAGCTCCCACATCCTGCAGAAGCGCTCGTCCATGATCTCGACGGCCTTGTCCCGGTTGGCCAGGAACCGCTCGCGCCACTGCGCCAGCGTGTAGCCGTAATGGCAGCGCCAGATTTCGCAATCGAGCAGCCACAACCCGGTCGGCTCGATGGCCGCGACCGTCTCGGACAGTGACGGCGCATAGCCGCCGGGGAAGATGTACTTGCGGATGAACGGCCCGGTCACACCCGGCGGCGACTTGCTGGAGATCGAGTGGATCAGCGCCAGCCCGTCGGGTCCGAGCCGGTCGCGCACATTGAGGAAATAGGACGGCAGATGGGGCGCGCCGACATGTTCGAGCATGCCGACCGAGACCACCCGGTCGAAGGTCTCGCTCACCTCCCGGTAATCGATCAGCTCGAAGCGCACCCGGTCGCTGACCCCGAGGATCTCCGCCCGCCGACGGGCGACGGCCAGTTGCCGCTCCGAAAGGGTGACGCCGACCACCTCGATGTCGGCGACATGGGCGAGATAGAGCCCCAGACCGCCCCAGCCGCAGCCGATATCGAGCAGCCGCTGGCCATCCTTCAGGCACAGCTTGGCGGCGAGATGACGTTTCTTCAGCGTCTGCGCGGTCTCGATGGTTTCCGTGCCTTCGGGGAAATAGGCGCAGGAATACTGCATGTCCCGGTCGAGAAACAGCCGGTAGAGATCCTCGCCGATGTCATAATGGGCCTTCACATTGGCGCGGGCGCGCGACAACACGTTGTTTTGCTGGAATCGCCGGGCCCTGCGCGACAGCCCGCTCCAGAAGATCTGGCCCGCGCTGCGATCGAATTGCCGTTTGTTGGCGTAAAACACATTGACCAGGTCATGGATGCTGCCGCTGTCCATGACCAGTTGGCCATCCATGTAGGCTTCCGCGGCATGGAGCTCCGGATTGAGAAGGATCTTCCACTCGGCTGCCTTGCTGGTGAAGCGGATGGCGGCTTCGGGACCGGGCTCCCTGCCGCCGAACACGTGCACCGCGCCGCCGGCGTCTGTCATTGTCAGCCGGCCGGTCTTGATGGCCTTGTCGAGAAATCCGTACAGCGAAACCATGACGTCTCCGTTACTGGAAGCGGGAACGTCCACCGGTCGATAAAGTTCCCTCAATATTTCTCAATAAAAAACCGGCCGACACTTAAATCCAAAGACCCGCCCCGGGAACGGGCCGTTGATCAGTTCTAAATGATTGCGATGATGATGGACAAGCCCATCGGCTTCACCGGGTGAACCTTGCCTGGCCGTCGCCGCCCATCCGCACTTCGCCGCGTGCCAGCATCGCAAGCGCCAGCGGGTAGATCCGGTGCTCGGCTTCAAGTACCCGGGCGGCAAGCGTGTCGGGCGTGTCGTCTCGTTCGACCCGCACGGCCGCCTGCTCGATGATCGGGCCTTCGTCCATGCCTTCGGTGACGAAGTGGACGGTGCAGCCATGTACCCGGCAGCCAGCGGCCAGCGCCCGCTCGTGGGTGGCGAGCCCCGGAAAGGCGGGAAGCAGCGACGGATGGATGTTGATCATCCGCCCCGCATAGCGGCGGACGAAATCGCCCGAGAGCAGCCGCATGTAGCCCGCAAGCGCGATGATCCGGGCGCCCGAGGCATCGAGCGCGGCGATGACGGCCGCCTCGTGCTCGGCCTTGCTGCCATAGTCGCCGCGTGGGATAGCCAGCGCCTCGATACCGAACTCGCGGGCGTGGTCGAGACCCTTGGCATCCGGCTTGTCGGAAATTACCGCAACGATTTTCGCCGGATAATCCCCGTGCAGCGAGGCGGCGATCAGCGCGCCCATGTTCGATCCCCGTCCGGAAATCAGCACTGCAACAGGCACTTTCGGCTGATCGGTCACAGCTTGAGCGTTCCCTTGTAGACAACGCCGGGGCCGTTGTCGGCGCGCCGCGTCAGTCTGCCAAGCCGGATCACGGCCTCGCCCTGCGCTTCGAGCGTGGCAGCCACCCGGTCGGCGTCCGCCTCCGGGGCAACCGCGATCATGCCGACGCCGCAATTGAACGTGCGCAGCATCTCTTCCGGCGCCACGCCGCCCGTCAGGGCCAGCCACGAAAACACCGCCGGCGCCTTGATGGCGTCGAGATCGATTTCCGCGGCAAGCCCTTCGGGCAGAACCCGCGGCAGGTTTTCGGGAAAGCCGCCGCCGGTAATGTGGGCCAACGCCTGGATCGCGCCGGTTTCGCGGATCGCCGCAAGCAGCGACTTGACATAGATCCGGGTCGGCTCCAGCAGCGCCGCGCCAAGGCTGCGCGAGGCATCGAACGGGGCAGGGGCGGCATAGTCGAGCCCGCTGAGCTCGACGATCCGCCGCACCAGCGAGTAGCCGTTGGAGTGAACGCCGGAGGAGGCGAGGCCCAGAACCACGTCGCCTTCCGACAACGTGCCCGATGGCAGCAGCTGGCCGCGTTCGGCCGCCCCCACCGCAAATCCCGCGAGATCGTAGTCGCCGTCGCGGTACATGCCCGGCATCTCCGCCGTTTCCCCGCCGATCAGCGCGCATCCGGCCTGCAGGCAGCCTCTCGCGATGCCGGCGACGATCGCCGCGCCCTGTTCCGGGTCGAGCTTGCCGGTGGCGAAATAGTCGAGAAAGAACAGCGGCTCCGCGCCCTGGACAACCAGATCGTTGACGCACATGGCGACCAGGTCGATGCCGACGGTGTCGTGAATGCCGGCTTCGATCGCCACTTTCAGCTTGGTACCGACGCCGTCATTGGCGGCCACCAGCACCGGGTCGGAAAAGCCTGCGGCCTTCAGGTCGAACAGGCCGCCGAAGCCGCCGATTTCACCGTCCGCGCCCGGACGCCGGGTCGAGCGCACCAGCGGCTTGATGCGGTTGACCATCTCGTTGCCGGCATCGATGTCGACACCTGCCTGGGCATAGGTAAGGCCGTTCTTCGGATCCGCCATCCTGGCTTCCCCTCTCTCGGGTTACAAAGGAGCTGTGTATGCCCGGGGGATGGCATTTTGCGGGCAATTCCGCAAGCCGGAGCTTGGGCTGGGATGCCACAAACGCCGGGAAAACTGTGCCCGGGCGTGCTATTCATGTCGCAAGCCATTGGAAAAGCGCTATCCAGTCGCCATATCCAGACCGTTCAGGATCGTTTGTAGCTCATGACACTGCCCAATCTCATCACGGTTGCCCGGTTCATCATGGTTCCCTTGGTCATTCTTGCGATGATCGACGGCGAGATGCTGACGGCTTTCGTGTTGTTCCTGCTGGCCGGCGTGTCCGATGGCCTCGACGGCTTCATTGCCCGCAATTTCAATCAACGCTCGGAGCTTGGAGCCTGGCTCGACCCGGTCGCCGACAAGTTCCTGCTGGTCAGCGTCTTTGTCATGCTCGGATGGCTGGGCGTCTTGCCCAACTGGCTGGTGATCTTTGCCGTATCGCGCGATGCGTTGATCGTTGGCGCCGTGGTCTTGTCCAGCCTGCTGGAAAACCCGGTTGAAATGCGGCCCTTGCTGATCTCGAAGGCCAACACCATGGCCCAGATCGTCCTGCTGATCCTGGTGCTGGCCGACCTCGCCGGGCTTGCCCGTCTTGACGCTGTCATAGGATGGATGATCTATGCGGTTGCAGGCTTGACCATCGCTTCGGCCAGCGCCTATCTCGTCACCTGGCTCAAGCACATGGCCGGCGTCGGGCAGGCCGATTGATTTTAGGCGCGGAATGGACGGACGCAGCCGGTCCGCAAGCGAGGTGACCATGACCATTCACGTAGATCGGGCGGCGCTTCGCCGGCAGATATTCTTCTGGTTGCTGGCGCTGGCCGTGGTCATCGCCTTCCTGATGGTGTTCCGCTCCATCCTGCTGCCGTTCATCGCCGGCATGGCGCTCGCCTATTTTCTCGATCCGGTGGCTGACTGGTTCGAACGCCGCGGTTTTTCCCGGATGATGGCGACCCTTGCCATCCTGGCCGCATTTGTCGCGCTGTTTGCCGTCTCGCTGGTCGTCCTGATCCCCATCCTGGTGACGCAAGCGGCCGATCTGGGGGGCCGGATCCCGGGCTACATCACCCAACTCCAGGCGCTGCTGATGGCGGATTCCACCTTGCTGCCAAGCTGGATCGGCGACCAGCTGGGCCAGATCAAGGACAGCTTTGCCGCCCTTCTCAAGGAGGGCGCCGGTCTGGTCGGCACCATCTTCCAGCAGATCTGGAATTCCGGCATGGCGCTTCTCGACATCGCAGCCCTGTTCGTGGTCACCCCGGTTGTCGCCTTCTACCTGCTGCTAGACTGGGACAGGATGGTCGAGAAGGTCGATGAGTGGGTGCCGCGCGATCATGTCGGCACCGTTCGCCATCTGGCCCGGCAGATTGACGCAACCATTGCCGGCTTCGTCCGCGGGCAGGGCAGCGTCTGCATCATCCTCGGCCTGATCTATGCCGTTGGTCTGTCGATCGTCGGACTGAACTTCGGTCTCCTGATCGGGCTTTTTGCTGGCCTCATCAGCTTCATCCCCTATGTCGGCTCGCTGGTCGGCCTGGTGCTGGCCCTGATCGTCGCGGTGGTGCAGTTCTGGCCGGATTTCGTCATGATCGGCGCGGTGATCGCCGTCTTCGCGGTGGGACAGTTCTTCGAAGGCAACATCCTGCAGCCGCGGCTGGTCGGCAAGTCGGTGGGCCTGCATCCGGTCTGGCTGATGTTCGCGCTGTTCGCGTTCGGCGCCCTGTTCGGCTTTGTCGGCATGCTCATCGCGGTGCCGGCGGCCGCCTCGGTCGGCGTGCTGGTGCGCTTTGCCATTGCCCGCTACCTCGACAGCGATCTCTATCACGGCACGCAACGTCCGGTTCCGCGAACGGGCCAGTCCGTTGACGACACTCCGGGAAACTGATGGCCAAACCGCCTGCCACACGGCAATTGCCGCTGGAATTCGATCATGACCCCGCTTCCGGCCGGGATGACCTGATCGTCTCCGACCGCTTGAACGCGGCGGTGGCGATTGTCGACCGCTGGCCCGACTGGCCGTCGCCGGTGGTGATTCTGGCCGGTCCAACGGGATCGGGAAAATCCCATCTCGCCAGCATCTGGGCAAACCGCGTTGGCGCAACCAGGATCGACATCGACAGACCCGATCCGATGGTGCTCGAAACCGCCGCCCGCGGCCCGGTGCTGATCGAGGACATCGATCATGCGGGCTTTGACGAGACCGCGCTGTTCCATCTCATCAACGCGGTGCGCCAGAACGGCACCGCGATCCTGATCACCAGCCGGCTCTGGCCCGCCGGATGGCGTGTGACATTGCCGGATCTTGCCTCGCGACTGAAGGCGGCAACGGTGGTCGAGATCGCCGAGCCGGACGAGGAACTGCTGGCCAAGGTGATGGTCAAGCTGTTTGCCGACCGCCAGGTCGTGGTCGATGACAGGATCATCGCCTGGCTTGTCGCCCGCATGGAGCGTTCGCTCGCCGCCGCCCGCACGGTCGTCACCCGTCTTGACCAGCTGGCGCTGGCGCGCGGATCGAAGATCACCCGTGCGCTCGCGGCCGAGGTTCTGGCTGAAATGGACAGCGGAGCGAGCGACACGGAAGTGTCATAGTTCCTTCGTTGTTGTGCTATAGACGGTGGATTCCATAACCGGGGCGTTGGAGTGCATGATGGTCGATTACGAGGGTGCGGGCGCGAGTGAACTGCGGATTGATCCGGCCACGTCGGATATCTCGGCAGAGGACCTGCTGACCAGTCCGAAACGCTTCATCAACCGCGAGTTTTCATGGCTGCAGTTCAATCGCCGGGTGCTCGAGGAGACGCTCAACGCCGCCCATCCGCTGCTTGAGCGGGTGCGCTTCCTGTCGATCTCGGCGGCCAACCTCGACGAGTTCTTCATGGTGCGCGTCGCCGGGCTTGAGGGCCAGGTGCGCGAAGGCATCGTCAACCGCTCGCCCGACGGCCTGTCGCCGAACGAGCAGCTCGACCAGATCCTCGAGGAAATCGACGGGCTGCAACTCGAGCAGCAGGCGTCGTTGGCCATCCTGCAGCAGAACCTGGCGGCCGAAAACATCTACATCGTGCGTCCTTCCGTGCTGGTGGAAGGCGACATGGCCTGGCTTGAGGACGAGTTCCTGCAGTCGATCTTCCCGGTGCTGACGCCGCTGTCGATCGATCCGGCCCATCCGTTTCCGTTCATTCCGAACCTCGGGTTTTCCATCTGCCTGCAGTTGGCCTCCAAGGCAGCAAACGAGCCGATGACCGCGCTGATCCGCCTGCCGGTGGCGCTCGACCGCTTCCTGCGCCTGCCCGATCTTGATGGCGCCATCCGCTACATCACGCTCGAGGATGTGGTCAGCCTGTTCATCTCTTCGCTCTATCCCGGTTACGAGGTCCGCGGCTCGGGCACGTTCCGGATCATTCGCGATTCCGATATCGAGGTCGAGGAAGAGGCCGAGGATCTGGTCCGCCTGTTCGAAAGCGCGCTCAAGCGCCGCCGCCGCGGCTCGGTGATCCGGATCGAGTTCGATTCCGAACTGCCGCAAAGCCTGCGCGAATTCGTGGTGCACGAAACCAACGTTCCGGAAAACCGCGTGGCGGTGCTGCCGGGCCTGCTGGCGCTCAACACGCTGTCGGAAATCGCCAAGGCGCCGCGCGACGATCTCAAGTTCGAACCCTACAACGCCCGTTTTCCCGAACGCATCCGCGAGCATGCCGGCGACACCTTCGCCGCGATCCGCGAGAAGGATCTGGTGGTTCATCACCCCTACGAATCCTTCGATGCGGTGGTCCAGTTCCTGTTCCAGGCCGCGCGCGATCCCGACGTGCTGGCGATCAAGCAGACGCTCTACCGGACGTCCAACGACAGCCCCATCGTCCGGGCGCTGGTCGATGCGGCGGAAGCCGGCAAGTCGGTGACAGCGCTGGTCGAGCTCAAGGCCCGCTTCGACGAGGAAGCCAACATCCGCTGGGCCCGCGACCTCGAACGCGCCGGTGTGCAGGTTGTTTTCGGCTTCATCGAGCTCAAGACACACGCCAAGATGTCGCTGATCGTCCGCCGCGAGGAGGGCAAGCTGGTGTCCTACTGCCATCTCGGCACCGGCAATTATCACCCGGTCACCGCCAAGATCTACACCGACCTGTCCTATTTCACCTGCGATCCGGTGATTGCCCGCGACATGGCCCATGTCTTCAACTTCATCACCGGCTACGGCGAGCCCGAGGGGCTGGTCAAGCTGGCGGTGTCGCCGCTCAACCTGCGAAACAAGATCCTCGAGAACATCGAGGCCGAGATTTGCCACGCCCAGGCCCGGCGTCCGGCTGCGGTCTGGATGAAGATGAACTCGCTGGTCGATCCCGAAATCATCGACGCGCTCTATCGCGCCAGCCAGGCCGGCGTCGAGATCGATCTGGTGGTCCGCGGCATCTGTTGCCTGAGGCCTCAGGTTCCGGGCCTTTCCGAGCATATTCACGTCAAGTCGATTGTCGGACGCTTCCTCGAACACAGCCGCATCTATTGCTTCGGCAACGGCCATGGCCTGCCGTCGTCCCAGGCGCTGGTCTATATCGGCTCCGCCGACCTGATGCCGCGCAATCTCGACCGGCGGGTCGAGACCCTGGTGCCGATCGTCAACAAGACCGTGCATGAACAGGTGCTCTCGCAGATCATGCTGGGCAACATGATCGACAACCAGCAGAGCTACGAGATCCTGCCGGATGGAACCTCGCGCCGGGTGGAACCCGGTGTTGATGAGGAGCCCTTCAATGCGCAGGTCTATTTCATGACCAATCCCAGCCTTTCGGGCCGCGGCGAGGCCTTGAAGTCGAATGCTCCCAAACTGATCGCCGACCGGCTAGCCCGGGCGTCGCGCAGCAAACGCTGATCGGTGGCTGTGCAGGGTGACTGTCGGCCCGGAGCCGAGCCCCGCCAACGGGTCTTCCGATCCGCCGAAAGTCCTGTGAATTGGCGCGGGACAACCACTGCAGAAGTGCTCTTGCCGGGTTTCAGTTCGCGCTAATGCCAGATATAAGGGCGCAGATTTCGTTGACCCTGGTCTCGCTCCGCCCTGGCGGAACGCGTCGCCTCAACCGAAGAGCGCCTTAGTTATGGTGGAATCGGAAGCGCAAGGCCGGCTGCCGGGCATACATCCCGTTTCTGTCATCGACATTGGTTCCAACTC
>JAHJUC010000178.1 GCA_018829385.1 Alphaproteobacteria bacterium | reverse complement strand
CTGATCCGCCACCGCCTCGACCAGGCTCAGATTCTGCTCGACGATCAGGAAACCGCGACCCGCAGCTTTCGCCCGGTTGATCGCCTCGGCCATCAGCGCGATGTTTTCCGGCTGCACCCCTTCGGTCGGCTCGTCCAGGATCACCAGCCTTGTGTCCTCGGCCAGCGCCCGGCAGAAGGACAGGATCTTCTTTTCGCCGCCCGACAGGGTTCCGGCCCGTTGTGCAAGCCGGTCGGGCAGCCGCGGAAACATTTCAAAAAGCTCCTTGTAGCGTTCCAGAGACCGGTCGCGATGATGCAGCGTCAGGTTCTCGGCAACGCTGAGCGTATCGAACACCACGCCTTCCTGCGGCGCATAGCCCATGCCCTGCCTGGCGCGCCCATGGGCTGGGGCGAAGGTGAGATCCGCTCCCTCAAACATCACCCGGCCCGATGCGGGTTTGAGCGCGCCGGTGACAAGCCGCACCAGCGTCGATTTGCCGACGCCGTTGCGGCCGGTCACGCACAGCGCCTGGCCTGGCGACAAGCTGAGCGACAGACCGGTGACGATGATGATCTCGCCATATCCGCCGGAGAGATTTTCGATCGAGAGAAGCGGCGCGGCGCTCATTTGCTGCCTCCCGAATAGACGCGGGCGACATCGGCATTGGCGCGGATCTCGGTCATGGTTCCGTTGGCGAGCAGCGCGCCCTGGTGCATGACGATGACGTGGTCGGACAGCCGCTCCACTACCTGCATGTCGTGTTCGATGATGATGAAAGTGGCCTTAGTTTGCCCGGCGATCGCGGCGATGGCCTCGATCATCTGCCGGGTCTCGTCGGTGGACAATCCGGCGCAGGGCTCGTCGAGCAGCACAAGGTCGGGTTCGGCCAGAACAGTCATCGAGAAATCCAGCATCTGCCGCTGGCCGACCGAAAGCGAGCCTGCCGTCTTGTCGCTCTGCGTGAGAAAGGGAAAGCGCGTCTCAAGCTCGCCAAGCATGGGCGTCGTCCAGCCATAGGGCCGCATCGAGAGCATCTCCACTACTCCGATGCGGTTCGCCCACAGCGCGATTTCGATGTTCTGGCGGACGCTGAGCTCTGGAAAGATTGAGGGCACCTGGAACTTGCGGCCGATACCGTTGCGCGCCGCGATGAACGGCCGGGTGTTGCCGAGCGAAACGCCGCGCCAGCTGATCTCGCCCGCACCAAGCGGAAGCCGGCCAGTGAGCACGTTGAGCGCCGAAGTCTTGCCCGCACCGTTCGGCCCGATGATGCAGTGGATGCCACTGCGGGCGATGGCAAAACTCAGGCCGTTGAGGATCCGGACCGGACCCATGCTGACGCCGACACTGTCGAACCGCAGGTCGGGCGTAGCGCGATGCTCTTTCCCGGCCAGCATCGCAGGCGCGACGCCAGAGTCTTGGAATTGCCTCTCGCCGCCGAACCGGGATAACGCGGCCGAAAACAGCCCGCTGATGCCGCCCGGCATCTTCAGCACGACGAGGATGAACACCAGCGCGACGGCCACTTCCCAGTAGCGGAAACTGTCGCGCAGTCCGGCGGCCATGAAGCCGATCAGCACCGCGCCGGCGACCGGGCCGATGAGGCCGAAGCGTCCGCCGACCGCGGTCCAGATCAGCAGTTCCGCCGACAGCACGAAGCCCACCGCCTGCGGCGTGACAATGCCCTGGTGCGGCGCATAGAGCACGCCAGCGAGGCCAGCGATGCCCCCGCTGATGGCAAAGGCCGCGGCCTTCAGCATCGATGTGCGGAAGCCGAAGAACTGAAGCCGCTCCTCGTTCTCCCGTATGGCGATCAGAAGTTGCCCGAACGGTGCCCGCATCACATGCGCCAGCACCAGGGTTGAGGCGACGAGCACGCCGACGATGACGAAGTAGAGCGTCTCGTAGGTGTCGATCCCGGGCAGTCCCGGAATCGCGGTCATGCCGTTGAACCCGCCGGTAATCCCGCTCAGTGAATTGGCAAGCTGGAAGCCGAGCATCGACAGCGCCAGTGTGATCAGCGAGAAATAGGGTCCCGACCCGGTCTGCCGGTTGAACACCAGCGCGCCGATGAAACCGGCAAGCAGCGCCGGCACCAGGCAGGCCACGGCAAAGGCCGGGATCAGCAGCGCCCAGCCCAGATCGGCTTTCAGCGCGGCGCCCGAGAGATAGGCGCCGATGCCGAAGAACAGCGCCTGTCCGAGCGGCAGGAAGCCCGCGCGCCCCCAGCACAGGGCGATGCCCTGCGCCACCATGCCGTAGAGCAGGTAGAGCCCCAACTGGTAGGCGGTGAAGCTGTCGGAGAGCCAGGGGAATGCGATCAGCAGCCCGGCGAGCGTGAATTTAGCGGCGCGAGAAAATGCCATCGGGCCTCAACCACAGGAACAGGATGGAGATCGCAAGCACGCCGAGATAACCGGCGGTCTTGTCGAAGATCGCGGAGATGACGACGTCGGCGCCGCCGATGATGGTCGACCCGGTGATCAGGCCCTCGATCGTGCCCAGCCCGCCCACCACCAGGATGAAGAAGGACGAGAGCAGGTAATCGAGCCCCATATAGGGTTCGACCCGCACCAGCGGCGCCAGCAGCACGCCCGCAAGCCCTGCGATGGCGACCCCGGTGACGAAGGTCGCGCGCGAAAGCCGCGCCGTGTTGATGCCGACGGCCGCGGCAAGGTCGGGATTCTGCACCATCGCCTTGATCCGGGCGCCAGTGTTGGAGCGCTGGTACCAGACGAACAGGGCGGCAAACATCACGACGATCACCGCCATCAGCACCAGCCGGTAGGCCGGGTAGTCGATGCCCATCAGGCTGACGGTGCCCGGCAGCGACTGGTCGACGCTCTGGTATTCGCGCCCGAAACTCACCTCGACGCCCTTGCGCATCAGGATCGCGATCCCCCAGGTCGCCAGGAACGTGTCGAACGGCCGCCGGTAGAGATGGCGGATCACCGACCATTCCATCAGCCAGCCCAGCGCGCCGCAGACGATCACGGCGAGCGGGATGGCAAGCACGAACGGCAATCCGGCCTGCTGCACCGTGAGCGCGCTGTAGGCGCCGAGCATGACGAACTCGCCATGCGCCATGTTCATGACGCCGAGCAGGCCGAACACCACCGCAAGCCCCAGGACGATCAGTCCCAGGGTTGCGGTGGAATAGGCGAAGTTAAGCCCGTAGGTGACAACGAGATCCATCGCCTCTGCCGATCCTCAGCCGCAATTGTTGCCGGGATCGACATTCTCGAAGGTCTCGACCACCTTGAAGGCGGTGCCGTCTGCTTCGGCCAGGTAGATATCCTTGGCGACATGGCGGTTCAACATCGTCGCCGCACCGCGCGGACCCTCGTAGGTCGTGCCTTCCGCGACGGCGTCGATGTCGCTGGCTGACAGCGACTGTGCCTTGCCGGCCAGCGCGCTGAGAAGCAGAACGCCCTCGTAGCAGGATTCACCCAGCGAATTGAGCGCCGCCGCATCAGTGCCGAATTTCGCGGCATAGGCTTCCGCGAAGGCCTTGGCGGCCGGGGTGTCGATGGAGGCGAAATAGCCGGCCGAGGAGTAGAGCCCCTTGGAGTTTTCCGCGCCGATGCCGGCCAGGGTGTTCTCTTCGATCAGG
>JAHJUC010000177.1 GCA_018829385.1 Alphaproteobacteria bacterium | reverse complement strand
GGGGCTGCCGAGCGGCCGGAATTCGTGCGGCAGAACCGGGCGCTCTATGAAATGTGGCGAGGGTTTTCGACGCCGATGCAGATGCACGAGGATGCCGGCAAGCACCATTTCGATGTGATCGACGGGCTGTCGGATCCCGATCACCCGCTGTGTCGGGCGTTTGTCGGACTGGAGGGCTGAGCCGCCTCAAGCTCGGGGGCGAGGTCAGGGACCAGGGCGAGGAGGTCTGGCGAGTTAAGGTTTTGTTGACGGCGACCGCCTAATTTTGTTGCGACAGCCAATGCATTGCGGCCATCAGGGCCGTCATTCTTCCCGATCCCTGAATCCGGAAACAAACATGACGTACTCAAGGGCCATGACGGGCCTCCTTGCCTTGCTGGCGTCCCACGCCATATCCGCACCTGCCGCCGCAGGTGAATTGCTGCCTGATCCGGCGTTTGCCCAGCCGGCGCTTGCCGGAGAATGGTGGGCGACACCCAACATCAAGTTCGAGTATCAGCCCGGCGCGCTCTGCGGCGTGGTGGCCGGCGACACCGCCCAGCCCTGGGATGCGATCCTCGGCTTCAACGGGCTTGCCTTGCAAAAAGGCGAGCGTTACCGGCTGTCGATCACGGTGTCGGGCGATCCGGGCGGGCCGATGCGGGCCCTGGCGCAGAAGGCCGCCGAACCCTGGACCGCGGAAGGCGAGATTGCGCGCAGCGTCAATGCCGGCAAGCAGACACTGAGCGAGGATTTCACGGCGGCCGAAACCCATGCCGAAGCCCAGCTGGTGTTCCAGCTTGGCGGGTCGGATACTCCCTGGCGGTTCTGCCTGCACGCGGCCTCGCTGCAGTCCGGCCAGGAAGCTGCAGTGGAGTCCGCGACCAGCGCGTCATCGGCGATCCGCGTCAACCAGTTCGCCTATTTTCCCAACGGCCCCAAGCACGCCACTTTGGTGCGCAAGGACCCGTCGCGGGTCGAGTGGCGATTGCTCTCGGCTTCGGGCGAGCAGGTCGCTTCGGGGTTCAGCAAGCCCCAGGGATACAACCCATCCTCCGGACTCGATGTGCACACGATCGATTTCAGCGGGGTCCGGGCTCCTGGCGACGGCTACCGGCTCGTCGTGGGTGAAGAGGCCAGTCCGCCGTTTTCGATTTCGGCCTCGGCCTACGACGCTTTGCGGGTCGATGCGCTCGGCTATTTCTACAAGGTTCGCAGCGGCATCGAGATCAAGGATGCGCTTGCCGGCAAGGGCTATGGCCGCCCGGCCGGTCACGCTGGCAAGGCCCCCAACCGGGGAGATACCTCGGTCGGCTGCGTCGACACCCGGACGGCGCGCAAGGTCTATGGCGAGGCGTGGAGCTGCGGCTACAAGCTCAATGTCGCCGGCGGCTGGTACGACGCGGGCGACTTCGGCAAATACGTCGTCAATGGCGGCATCGCCGTGGCCCAGCTGCTCGGGACCTATGAACGGGCGCTTCATCATACAAGGGGCGCGTCGCCGGCGCTTGCGGACGGGCTGGCGCTGATTCCGGAAGCCGGAAACGGCATTCCGGACATTCTCGACGAGGCCCGCTGGGAGCTCGATTTCCTGATGTCGATGATGGTTCCGGAGGGCGAAGCCCTTGCCGGGATGGCGCATCACAAGGTGCACGGCAACCGCTGGACCGTGGGGCCGATCCTGCCGCACCGGGATCGCGAGCTCAGGGTTCTGCATCGGCCATCGACTGCGGCCACGCTCAATCTTGCCGCGGCGGCGGCGCAGGGCGCGCGGCTGCTTGCCCGCTATGACAGGGCCTATTCGGAGAAACTGCTTGCCACGGCGGTCCGCGCCTATCGCGCTGCGGAAGCCAATCCGGCCCTTCATGCGCCCTACACAGACGGCAGCTTCGGCGGCGGCGACTACCAGGATGATGACGTCACCGACGAATTCTACTGGGCCGCATCGGAACTGTATCTGACGACCGGAGACAAGGCATGGCTCGACCGAGCCAAGGCATCGCCCTACTGGCCCGGCGCGGCGTTCCCGCCGAACGGTTTCGACTGGCGCTCGGTCGCAGGCCTTGCCCGGCTGCAGCTTGCCTCGGTTCCCTCCAAGCTGCCAAAGCGAGACCTGAAGGCGGTTCAATTGTCGGTTCGTGATGCTGCCGAGGCTTACCTTGCGGACCAGAGACAGGAACCCTTCGGCCTGATGTACAGGCCCGAGCGGTTCGGCTGGGGCTCGAACCATTCGGTGATCCAGAACATGATCGTTGTCGCCACCGCCTATGACATTACCGGTGACAAGCGCTTTCTGCAGGCGGTGCGCGAAAGCATGGATTACATTTTCGGCCGCAACGCCCTGGGGATCTCCTATGTCACCGGCTACGGCACGACCTACGCGCAGCGTCAATATTCCAACATGTTTGCCGCCTCGACCGATCCGTCCTATCCGGCGGTGCCGAAAGGCGCGCTTGCGGGCGGGCCGAACAGCGGCCTTGCCGACGACTACGCCATCCGCAAACTCGAGGGCTGCGCGCCGCAGGCCTGCTATGTCGACGATGCGCGGTCCTACTCGACCAATGAAATCGCCATCAACTGGAACGCGCCGCTGACCTGGATCGCGTCGTTCCTGGCGGATGCACGCTGACACCGGCTGCGGACCGGCACGCGAAGGCAACCGCATCTTAACGCCGCATTGCTAGCCTGAAGACATCAGCTGGCCGGGACCCAAGACCCATGACCAAGATCGCACTTGTCGGCACCGGTTTCGTTGCCGATTACTACATGACCACGCTTGCCAACTATCCCGGACTGGTCGTTGCGGGAACATGGGATCGCGACGCCGACCGGCTCGCGCAGTTCTGCCGCTTTCACGATGTCCGGGCCTACGGCTCGCTCGCGGAATGCCTGGGCGACGGAGAGACCGAAATCCTCGTCAACCTGACGGCGCCGGAGAGCCATTTCGAGCTCAATTGCGCGGCGCTGAATGCGGGCAAGCATGTCTATTGCGAGAAACCGCTCGGCATGACGTTCGAGGAAGCGCGCGCGGTGATCGATCTGGCCGACGACAAGGGACTGACCGTCTGCGGCGCGCCGGCCAACGGTCTTTCCGATGCGCAGCAGCTGGTTGCCGGACTGATTGCCGACGGGCGGATCGGCGCGCCGCGGCTGGCCTATGCCGAAATGGAAGACGGACCGGTTTTCAAGGACAACTGGACGGAGTGGCGCTCGCGCTCGGGCGCAAAATGGCCGGGTCTGCACGAATTCGAGGTCGGCTGCACGCTCGAGCATGCCGGATACGGCCTGTCCTGGCTGGTATCGCTGTTTGGCGCGGTCGAGGAAGGCCAGGCCTTTTCGGCGCTCACCTTCCCCGACAAGGGACCGGGCACAAGGGATGTCGCCATGGCGCCGGATTTTGCCGTCGGCTGCCTGTCCTTCCGCTCCGGCGTGACCGCGCGC
>JAHJUC010000176.1 GCA_018829385.1 Alphaproteobacteria bacterium | reverse complement strand
CCGCCGGCGATGTCGTGGATCATTTCAACCGCCATGGCGCCCATTTCGAACATCGGAAGATGCAGGGTTGTCAGGGGAGGGCGAATGAACTGGGCTATGTCGCGATTGTCAAAGCCGATCACCGAAACATCGCCGGGAATGGACTTGCCGCGTTCCTTCAGGGCCTCGATGCAGCCGAGTGCCATCAGGTCGTTGGCACAGAAAATCGCGTCCGGCGGATTGGCCAGATCCATCAGCGCATGGGTTTCCGAATATCCCGAGGACGGTTCCCAGTTTCCGTAGCGCACCAGCTCGGGATCGAAAGTGAAATCGTTGCTGGCCAGCGCCTGCTTGTAGCCGCGCAACCGGTCGCGCGGATTGTCGAGGCCATCCTGGCCATTGATCAGCCCGATCCTGCGCCTGCCCGCCTGGATCAGCCTTTCGGTCGCCGCGCGGCCACCGGCAACGTCGCCTGGCAGAATTGACGGCAGGCCCCGGTTCTGGTCGTAGCAGTTGACCAGCACGGAGGGTATCTTGAAAAGAGCGGCCGGCGGGTCGATCTTGCGGGTCAGGATGGTGCCGAAAATGTAGCCCAGAAGCGGTTGCCGCTGGCACAGCGAGAACACGTCCTCGTTCGGATCCTCGCCGGCTCGAAAGATGCCGAGCGTGACGATAACGCCCAGTTCGAGCGCCTTCTCGCGGGCGCCTTCGAACGCAAGCGACATCCACGGGTCGGTCGTCAGCTCGTCGGTGATGAAGGCAATGACGCTGCTGTCCGAGGGGTCGGTGGCTATCGACCGGTTGGGAAGCCGATAGCCAAGCTCATTGACCGCATCCATGACTTTCTTGCGCGTCGCCTCGCTGAAGCGGGCTCCCGAACTTCCATTGAGGATCAGGGATACCGTTGCCTGCGACACGCCCGCCCGGGCGGCGACATCCATCATTGTTGGTTTCAAGGCATTCTCCATGATGCGTGCCATGGCGCCCCCAACTTCACGTCAACCTATGATCGGAAATTCCGGAATCGGTCGAATGCCACAGCAACGATGATGAAGGTACCTATGAACATTCCCTGCCAGAAAGTCGAGATGCCGAGCAAGATGAGGGAGTTGCGAATAACCTCTATCAACAGGGCGCCGACGACGGCTCCAAACGCCGTTCCCTCGCCACCGGCAAGGTTGGCGCCTCCGATGACGGCGGCGGCAATGACGGTGAGTTCCATGGCCTGGCCGAGATTGGTGGTGACGCTGCCAAGCCAGCCGGCCATCAGGATGCCCGCCAGTCCGGCCGTGAAGGCGGAGAACATGTAGATGCTGACCTTGAGCGGCTTGACCGCAATCCCGGTCAGCACGGCGGCGTTCTCGTTGCTGCCGATGGCGAACAGATGCTGTCCCCACCGGGTCCATTTGAACGCCAGCGACATGACGATGGTCAGGGCGGCAAGAACATAGAGCGGATGGGGAAGGCCGAATGTGGAGCCGCCGCCGACCCAGAGCAGGATGTCATGGTCGGGTCCGAACTCCCAGATCATCTTGTTGTCCGAAAGCACCATGGCGAGCGACCGGGTTGCCGACAGGGTCCCGAGCGTGACGACGAAGGCCGGCATGCCGGCATAGGCGATGAGAATGCCGTTGAGCAACCCGACCAGCAGCACCGCGCCAAGTGCAAGCAGGGCGGAGAACCAGAACGGCAGACCGCTGGCCATGGCTACGCTGATCACCATGGCGCTGAGCACAACCGACGATCCGACCGAAAGGTCGATGCCGCCTGAGGCGATCACCGCGGTCATGCCGATGGCGATGATGGCGACAAAGGCGAAGTTGCGGGCGACGTTGAACAGGTTGCGCTCGCTGGCGAAGGTGTCGGTCATCAGGGTCAGCGCCAGGCAGGCAAGCACCGCCGCGCTGAAAACCCAGAAGACCTGGAGGTTGCGGATGCGGGAAAACCAGCCCTGATGCTGGCTCGTGCCGATGATGTCATCGAGTGTAGTCATGGTGGTGTCCTTTCTAGGCGGTCTCGATGGCGCCGGTGATGAGGCCGGTTACTTCTTCGGGTGACGAATCGGCAGCGGCCTTGCGGCTGACCAGGTTGCCCCGGCGCAGGACGGCAATCCTGTCCGACACGCTGAATATGTCGGGCATCCGGTGGCTGATGAGGATGACGCTGATGCCGCGGTCTCGAAGCCGCCGGATCAGATCGAGCACTTCGGCGACCTGGCGCACGGAAATGGCGGCCGTGGGTTCATCCATCATGACGATCTTGGGTTCGGACAGCAGCGTGCGCGCGATGGCGACCGCCTGACGCTGGCCGCCGGACATTTTCCGCACCAGGTCGCGTGGCCTGGTTTCTGACTTGAGCACCTTGAACAATTCGGCCGAAACCGTGTTCATGCGCTTGTAGTCGATATATTTGAGCGGGCCCAGATTGCGCATCGGCTCCCTTCCGAGAAACACATTGGATGCCGCCGACAGATTGTCGGCGAGCGCCAGGTCCTGGTAGACCATCTCGATGCCTTCGCGCTGCGCGTCGATCGGTTTGTGGAAGTGGACCTCCTTTCCGTCGATTCTGATCTCGCCCTCCGATGGCCGAAAGTTGCCGGCAATGATCTTGACCAGGGTGGATTTGCCCGCCCCGTTGTCGCCCATCAGGCCGAGGACCTCTCCCGGTTCGATGGATAGCGACACGCCAGACAGCGCCTGAATCGCCCCGAAGTTCTTTGATAGTCCAGTAATTACAAGCCGCGACATTGTTCCTCCT
>JAHJUC010000175.1 GCA_018829385.1 Alphaproteobacteria bacterium | reverse complement strand
CGCCATGCCGACGCCGGCCGACGGGCCGTCCTTCGGGGTGGCGCCTTCGGGCACGTGGACGTGGATGTCGCGCTTGTCGAACATCGGCGGCTCGATGCCGAAATCGACGGCCCGCGAACGGACATAGGATGCCGCCGCCGAAATCGATTCCTTCATCACGTCACGCAGGTTGCCGGTCACCGTCATCTTTCCCTTGCCGGGCATCATGACGCCTTCGATGGTCAGCAACTCGCCGCCAACTTCAGTCCAGGCAAGCCCGGTGACCACGCCGACCTGATCGTCGAACTCGGCCTCGCCGTAGCGGAAGCGCGGCACGCCGAGGTAATCGGACAGGTTTTCGGCGGTCACGCTGACCTTCTTCACCCCGGTCTTCAGGATCTCCGTCACGGCCTTGCGCGACAGCTTCATCAATTCGCGCTCGAAGTTACGCACACCGGCTTCGCGGGTGTAGGTCCGGACAATCTGCAACAGCGCCTCTTCGGTGACCTCGAACTCCTCGGGCTTGAGCGCATGGTCGCGCACGGCCTTGGGCAAAAGGTGCCTGCGGGCGATCTCCACCTTCTCGTCTTCGGTGTAGCCGGCGATGCGGATGACTTCCATCCGGTCCATGAGCGGCGCCGGGATGTTGAGCGTGTTGGCCGTGGTGATGAACATCACGTTGGACAGGTCGTACTCAACCTCGAGATAGTGGTCCATGAAGGTCGAGTTCTGTTCCGGATCGAGCACCTCGAGCAGCGCCGACGACGGATCGCCGCGGAAGTCCTGGCCCATCTTGTCGATCTCGTCGAGCAGGAAGAGCGGGTTGATCTTCTTGGCCTTCTTCATCGACTGGACGACCTTGCCCGGCATCGAGCCGATATAAGTGCGCCGGTGGCCGCGGATTTCGGCCTCGTCGCGGACGCCGCCGAGCGCCATGCGGACATATTCGCGGCCCGTGGCCTTGGCGATCGACTTGGCAAGCGAGGTCTTGCCGACGCCGGGGGGGCCGACGAGGCAGAGGATCGGACCCTTGATCTTCGACGACCGTGCCTGCACGGCAAGATACTCGACAATCCGCTCCTTGACCTTTTCAAGGCCGAAATGATCCTCGTCGAGCACCTTCTCGGCGGCATTGAGGTCGATCTTGACGCGGGACTTCTTGCCCCAGGGCAGACCCAGCAGCCAGTCGAGATAGTTGCGCACGACGGTGGCTTCGGCCGACATCGGGCTCATCTGCTTGAGCTTCTTGAACTCGGCGTCCGCCTTTTCGCGGGCTTCCTTGGACAGCTTGGTCTTGGCAATGCGGCCTTCCATTTCGGCCATCTCGTCGCGGCCGTCCTCGCCGTCGCCAAGCTCCTTCTGGATCGCCTTCATCTGCTCGTTCAGGTAATATTCGCGCTGGGTCTTCTCCATCTGCCGCTTGACGCGGGAGCGGATGCGCTTTTCGACCTGCAGCACCGAAATCTCGCCTTCCATGAAGCCGAGCGACTTTTCCAGACGGCCCTTGACCGAGACGGTCGAGAGCATGTCCTGCTTTTCAGGGATCTTGATCGACAGATGCGAGGCCACCGTGTCGGCGAGCTTCGAATAATCATCGATCTGGCTGGCCGCGCCCACGACTTCGGGGGAGATCTTCTTGTTGAGCTTGACGTAGTTTTCGAACTCGGAAACCACCGAGCGCGACAGGGCCTCGATCTCGACCGGGTCTTCCTCAGGCTCGGCAAGTTCGATGGCACGGGCTTCGTAGTATTCTTCGCGGTCGGTGTACTCGACGATCTCGGCGCGTGCGCGCCCCTCGACCAGCACCTTGACGGTGCCATCGGGAAGCTTGAGCAGCTGCAGCACATTGGCAATGGTGCCAATCTCGTAGATTCCCGAGGGTTCCGGGTCGTCGTCGCTGGCATTGATCTGGGTGGCAAGCATGATCTGCTTGTCCGACCCCATCACTTCCTCAAGCGCCCGGATCGACTTTTCGCGGCCGACAAACAGCGGCACGATCATGTGCGGGAACACGACGATGTCGCGCAATGGAAGAACGGGATAGATACCTGCCTCTTCAGGGGCGTGTGATGAGCTCACATTTTTGTCCGGCATGTCATTTCCTTTCATGGCCTGTTCAGACCGATTGGCAACGCGGCACGCGGCCCCGGATCATCCAGCAACCGCCATCTGCGTCCTTGCAGGGGGAAAACCCCTTTCCAGTCTAATTGGAGAACCGGCGCCCCGGTTTCAAGTCAGATCGTTAACGGCAATACGTTTCATCACCGATTCGTCACGATATTAGAGAATGAAAGTGGCGGGAAGCTGGAGCGGGGGCGAAAACATCACACTACCCTACCCGGCTCAAACAGCGCCGGTACCGCCCGTCGACACGCCTGGCAAACCAGGCTGTCGTCAGCGGGCGGTCGAGTTTCACGCTCTGCAGCCTGATCTCCGGGATGCGCGCAAAGGGCGGATCTTCGCCGTAGGTGTTCTTGAACAGGCCGATCACCCGCGTGTAGGTCGGGGTCGCAGTGAAACCGAAATCCTTCTCCATCCGGAGGTCCTGGCGGACCTGCCGCGGGTTCAGAGGGAGACCGCGCGCTTCCGCGATCCGGATGATCGCCTGTTCCGTCCGGCTCTTCGCCGCCGAGACATCCTGTCCCCGATAGATCAGCAGATCGCCGTCGAGATCAAGATCCCTGCCATCAAGGCGCGACACGGCCCATTGAAACGCGGCGTTGCGGCTCGAATAGCGCCCGGCATTGTAGTCGGCGAACCTGTGCACCTTTTCCGTATAGCCACTCCGGTACCCCAGCAGCTGCCGCGTCCCGGCCAGGATGCCGCCACGGCGGGTGTAGAGGAAGTCCCTGACCCGGTAGATATCCTCGAAATAGAGCGGCCGGCCGAGATAGCGCCGCTCGAACTCGAGCGCCGAGACGACAGATACCTGCATCGATCCGATGGTGGTGATCTCGTTGCGGGATTCGAGGAACTCGGCGGCGCCCAGCCCGTAATCGCGATCGAGCTCGATGATGGACTGGACGGTCAGCGTCTCCGCGATCAGCTTGCGGTAGGCGACATCGATGTCGCGTTCCGTCCTGGCGGCGCGCAACCGGTCAAGCAGCCGCCGCTTGATCGACGGGTCGGCGGCAAACAGCGTGCGCAGCACCAGCGCATGCAGGCCGGTGCCATCGAGTTTTGCCTTCAGAGCGGCAATGGCGCGCCGGCCCAGCCCCTCGACCGGCGGATTGGCCTTGAAATTCGATTCCTGGTCGATGGTGGCGACCAGCGCGCAGACATTCTCGGCGCTTCGCGAGAGACCGGAAATTTCAAGCGCCCAGAGAATGTCCTCGGCCCAGCCGGCGGCATCCTTCAACCGCGGCTGGGCAAGACTGATCAGGCGGCGGGTCTGGCCATGGCTCAGCACTTGCGCGAGCGTGCCGGCGGATACGGGATCGGGCTCCGCCGACGATGCGGGACGAGCCGCCAGCAGGACCAGCAGGCAAGGGACGATCAGGGTGTTGAGGCAGGTGCGGGCCAGACGTCCGACACTCACTGCAGCCCTCCCCGTCCGTTCCTCAGCCCGACCTTCAATCTATGCAGCATTTCGCCACCACACAACGCCTTCGCGCTGCGCAGTCTTCGCGTCACGGGAAACAGCGGAAACGAAAACGGGCCCCGAAGGGCCCGCTCGAACAGATCTGGAATTGAGCGGCGTCCGGCCGCTCAGGCGGAAGCCGAATCCTTGGTGTCGCCGTCCCGCTCCGCATAGATGTAGAGCGGACGGGCATTGCCGGTGACGACATCGTCGGAGATGACGACTTCGCGCACGCCTTCGAGTTCCGGCAGTTCGAACATGGTGTCGAGCAGGATCTTCTCCATGATCGAACGCAGGCCACGGGCGCCGGTCTTGCGGATGATGCCGCGCTTGGCGATCTCGTGCAGGGCGCTTTCGTGGAAGGTGAGTTCCACGTCCTCCATCTCGAAAAGACGCTGGTACTGCTTGACCAGCGCGTTCTTCGGCTCGGTCAGGATCTGGATCAGGGCTGCCTCATCCAGATCCTCAAGCGTAGCAAGCACCGGCAGACGGCCGATGAATTCCGGGATCAGACCGAACTTCACCAGATCCTCGGGCTCGAGCTCGCGCAACACTTCGCCAACGCGGCGCTCGTCCTGGGCGCGAACATTGGCGCCGAAGCCAATCGAGGTTTTCTCGCCACGGGCTGAAATGATCTTGTCGAGGCCGGCAAAGGCGCCACCGCAGACAAACAGGATGTTGGTGGTGTCGACCTGCAGGAATTCCTGCTGAGGATGCTTGCGGCCGCCCTGCGGCGGGACCGAGGCAACCGTGCCTTCCATGATCTTCAAGAGCGCCTGCTGCACGCCCTCGCCCGACACGTCGCGGGTGATCGAGGGATTGTCCGACTTGCGCGAGATCTTGTCGACCTCGTCGATGTAGACAATGCCGCGCTGGGCGCGTTCGACGTTGTAATCAGCCGACTGCAACAGCTTGAGAATGATGTTCTCGACGTCCTCGCCGACGTAACCGGCTTCGGTCAGCGTCGTGGCGTCGGCCATGGTGAACGGCACATCGATGATGCGCGCCAGCGTCTGGGCCAGATAGGTCTTGCCGCAGCCGGTGGGGCCGACCAGCAGGATGTTGGACTTGGCCAGTTCCACGTCACCCGACTTGGACGAGTGGTTGAGGCGCTTGTAGTGGTTGTGAACCGCGACCGAGAGGATCTTCTTGGCCTGGTGCTGGCCGATCACATACTCGTCGAGCGTGGCGATGATTTCCTGCGGGGACGGCACACCATCGCTGGATTTCACCATCGAGGATTTGTTTTCCTCGCGGATGATGTCCATGCACAACTCCACGCATTCATCGCAGATGAACACTGTGGGACCGGCGATGAGTTTGCGCACTTCATGCTGGCTCTTGCCGCAGAAAGAGCAATAAAGGGTATTCTTTGAATCGCCGCCGTTGCTGCCGCTGACCTTGCTCATTTCACTTTCCTTCCCGCAATCCCGGCCTCAAGGCCCGGATGTATGGCGCCTGACCGCAAAAACGCCGTGACGTCGGTGCTTACAGGCAATCTCGGGGTACAAACCCGACCATCAGGTAACCATTCCTGCGGCCGGTGGCAACGAATCCCCGTCAATCTGGCAATGCTACGCCAGAGAAATTGAACATAGACTTAACGTCCATACTAGCGCGCTGTGGCGCTTGCGCCACCCCGGGCACACACAAACATGTTGCAGGAGAAGCGCAATGGCCTTGAAAACGACGCCAGTTTCGAACCAAAAAGCCTGATCCCGTCCTCAGGAGTCGGTCTCGATGTACTCGCGCTTGTCGATAACGCGGTCAATCAGACCAAAACCAAGCGCCTCGTCCGCCGTCATGAAGTGGTCACGATCAAGGGTCTTCTCGACCGTTTCGTAATCCTTGCCGGTGTGGGTGACATAGATCTCGTTCAACCGGCGCTTCATCTTGATGATGTCCTGCGCATGGCGCTCGATATCGGAGGCCTGGCCCTGGAACCCGCCGGAAGGCTGGTGCACCATGATGCGGGCGTTCGGCGTGGCAAAGCGCATGCCCTTCTCGCCGGCGCACAAGAGCAGCGATCCCATCGATGCGGCCTGGCCGATGCACAGGGTCGAAACCGCCGGACGGATGAACTGCATGGTGTCGTAGATCGCCATTCCGGCGGTGACCACGCCGCCGGGCGAATTGATGTAGATGGCGATTTCCTTCTTCGGGTTCTCGGCCTCGAGAAACAGAAGCTGGGCGCAGACAAGCGTCGCCATGTGATCTTCAACCGGGCCGGTGATGAAGATGATGCGCTCCTTGAGGAGCCGCGAATAGATGTCGTAGGACCGTTCGCCGCGGTTTGTCTGCTCAACGACCATGGGCACCAGGGCCATGGCGTTATCAACTGTATTTTTCATTGCGCTTCCCTTGTCAAACGGCCCGGCAGACCCAAAAGCCTGCCCAGAATCAGTCTTATTGAACCCACTACATAGAGTGTGCCCCCCCGCCGCTTCAAGACGCAAGGCGCCGAAACGGTTTGGAACCGTTGTTCACCAGTGTCGTTAAGGACAGGTTACGGTTTTGCGGAGCGGAACCATAAACACTCGTTCAGTGACCGTTTACAGTGGATTTGGAAGCTGAAAAGTGCGCCGATTTCCATCCGGCGGCTGTTCGACCGAGACTGTCCGGCGATGACGATCCGCCTTGCTGACGATCGACGGTGCACATCCAAACGTGACGGAGTAGCCCCTTGAACGGCGCAAAGACCGGGTGAAACACCCGGCCCCTGTTGCCTGATCACCAGACAAGTTCAAGTCCGCAGTACTGCTAGTCCACACTCCAGGACGAAATGGCGTTATCCAGGTTTTTCGGCAGAGCGCTCACGCTTTCCTCGTAGACCTCGCAAGTGCCTGCAAAATCCGCGTCGGTGCACACCCTTACCGTCGCCTTGCCGACGATCTCGATCGACGAGACCCTGTCGTTCCAGCCGGCTGGAGATGTCGTTGCCTGGCTGCCGGGGACGACGCAGAACTTAGGGCCTCCCAATGACGGGGCGTCGTAGAAACACACATGATCAGGGTTCGTGACGGCTTTGGCCGTGATGGCGGCAAGTGCCGCTGGGCCGACATCGCCATGGTTTTCGTTGCGGTTCCTGTTCCGGTTTTCATTCTGATTGGTGTTCTGGTTGGTATTGTTGCTCTCGCTGCCGGCATTGCTCTGGCTTTGCCCCTGGCTCTGTCCTTGTCCCTGGCCTTGCCCCTGCCCCTGACCCTGACCTTGCTGCGCCAACAGAAGAACCGGGTTCTGCGATGCCGGTGAAGGGCTCTTGCCGGCACTGCTTGCCACGTTTTGGGCATCAACCACCGCCGTCGCGCCGGCCAGCATGGGCTGAGCCGCCAGAACCAAAACAGCGCCGATCGTCAGGAATTTGTTCTTCATGTCTCGTGCCTCCATAATGTTGAGTGCGCTCACATGAGCGTCTGTTTGAATTCCTCCAACATTCCCGGAAGACCGGCATTGATAGCCGTCAACGGCACTTGCCACCGGGTGCGATGCCCGATGCGGCGGCATCCCGGTCAGTCAGGATTCGTTAATGTTTT
>JAHJUC010000174.1 GCA_018829385.1 Alphaproteobacteria bacterium | reverse complement strand
GGGCGGACCGGGAAAAACCGGGCCAGCGCGGCGGCTTATAACCAATAAACCGCCAGGATGCAAACCCGGATCATGCAGTTTTTGCAAACTATTTGAACAATCGGATCGCCACGCCGCATCCGCCGGATCCGGCCTCGCGCTACTGGTGGCGCGAAAAAGGCTTTTGCGTTCTGTTCGCCGCTTTGCTAATCTTTGTTCAACGACAAACCGTGAAGCGCGAAGCGGGCCTGGGTTCGCCGCGCATGACAGGACAGACCGTGAAAGACCTTCGGGACGGCGAAACGCCAGACGTGGGTGCATCACTGGCAGGTGAAAGGCCGTCTGAAGGCGCCGCCAAGGCAGCATCAGATGGCGTGAAGCAGGGACACGGGGAATCCGTGGCCCCAATTTCGTCTTCCGATGCGGCGCCATCGGAGCGATCTTCAGCCAGCGAATCCGCGATCAGCAAGGGCGGCTCGGAGCTGCCGGGACGGCGCAGACGGCGGCGGCGGAAATCCGCGCGCAAGGGCGAGGCCAAGAGTGCGCCCGCTGCACAGGCAACCGGCAGTCCGCCGGCACCCGCCGCTACACCGGCTTCGGGCGAAAAGAAGGGCCGCCGCCGGCGCCGCAAGTCCGGTCGTGAGATCCAGGGTCGTCCGCTGGCGCCTCAGAAGGCGCCGGGGCAGGCGAAATCCCTGCCCGGCGCGATTGCGCCCGCTGCCGCAGCTGCGTCCCAGTCGGCCGGTTCTCCGCCGCCCGCCGTGCGCAGGCAGGCTGATGATCTTTATGCAGCACTCGATCTTGGCACCAACAATTGCCGCTTGCTGATTGCCCAGCCGACACGGCCGGGCCAGTTCCGTGTTGTCGATGCTTTCTCCCGCATTGTCCGGCTCGGCGAGGGGCTCGATGCCACCGGCGAGCTGTCGCAGGACGCCATGGACCGTGCAGTCGAGGCCTTGAAAATCTGTGCCGGCAAGTTGAAGAACCGTCCGGTGCGGCGCCACCGGCTGATCGCAACCGAGGCCTGCCGCTCGGCGCGCAACGGTGTTGAATTCCTTGAACGGGTGCTTGCCGAAACCGGCCTGGAGCTCGAAATCGTCACCCGCGAAACCGAGGCCAGGCTGGCCGTCGCCGGCTGCTCGTCGCTCGTCGGCCACGAGACCGACGGCCTGGTGCTGTTCGACATCGGCGGCGGCTCCTCCGAGATCGCCATGATCGACCTGACCGAGAATCGCTCGAACCGTCTGGCCAATCACATCAAGGCCTGGACCTCGCTGCCGGTCGGCGTGGTGACCCTGTCCGAGCGCCACGGCGGCTGCGTGGTGACGCCGGACGTGTTTCAGGCGATGGTCGAGGAAGTGGATGCGCTGCTCGCCGATTTCGATCCGCCGTCGCTGCCGGCCTTCTCGGGCCTTGGCGCCGGGCGGATCCATCTGCTGGGGACGTCGGGAACCGTGACCACGCTCGCCGGCCTGCATCTCGACCTGCCGCGCTATGACCGCCGCAAGGTCGACGGGCTCTGGCTGTCGAATGAGGATGTCGACCGCATGCTTGACAGGCTGTTGTCCTGGGATTTCGAGGCCCGCGCCGCCAATCCCTGCATCGGCGCCGACCGCGCCGACCTGGTGCTTGCCGGCTGCGCCATCCTGCAATCGATCCGCAAGCGCTGGCCATCCCAGCGGATGCGCGTCGCCGACCGGGGCCTGCGCGAGGGGCTGCTCAACGAAATGATGGCGTCCGATGGAGCCTGGCGGCGGAGTGGACGAAACTTCCGCCATCGCAACCAGCGCTCCGCCCAAGGGGAAAAACCATGACCCGTCCTCCGACCGGACCCACCGGGCGCAAGCTCGGACAGAAAGTCAAGCGCAAGAGCAAGCTCAAGGCCTCGTCCCGGCGCTGGATCGAGCGGCATCTCAACGATCCCTATGTCCAGCAGGCCAAGCAGGAAGGCTACCGCTCGCGCGCCGTCTACAAGCTTCTCGAGATCGACGCCAAGCACAAGATCCTCGACAAGGCCAAACGCATCATCGACCTGGGTGCTGCCCCCGGCGGCTGGTCGCAGATCTCGGCGCAGGTGACCGATTCGACCGATGAGGACCCCAAGGTGGTTGCCATCGATTTCCTCGAGATGGATGGCCTTGCCGGCGTCAAGTTCCTGCAGATGGACTTTCTCGACGATGCGGCGCCGCAGGCCTTGAAGGACGCGCTCGGCGGCGCGCCCGACGTGGTGCTGTCGGACATGGCCGCTCCCACCACCGGTCACCAGCGCACCGATCATCTCAGGACCATGCATCTGTGCGAGGTGGCGGCGCATTTCGCCATCGAGGTGTTGACGCCGGGCGGGCATTTTCTCGCCAAGACCTTCCAGGGCGGCACCGAGAACGATCTGTTGACCCTGCTCAAGCAGAATTTTAAGTCCGTCATCCACATCAAGCCGCCGTCGTCTCGCGCCGAATCGGTCGAGATGTTCGTGCTCGCCAAGGGCTTCAAGGGCCGCAGCGATCCGGAACTAGCTGCGGACGGGTGAGGCGGCGCGCGAGCCCGCCCGCTTGAGCGTGTGGCCTGAGACCGCGTTGCCGGCATCCGGCGGCAGGGCAAGGAATGGCAGGATCGCGAGCGCCGTCAGGGCTGCGACAGCGAAGAAGGCGGTATGAAACGCGCTCAGATCCAGCACGCCGCCATTCATCCTGGTCACCACCTCGACAATGCCGCCGGCAAGCGCAACCCCGATGGCGATGGAGACCTGCTGGAAGGCCGACGTGATCGAGCTCGCCTGGGCTGCCGTTTCGGAACCGATCTCGGAGAAGGTCAGCGCATTGACCGAGGTGAAGAACATCGATCGCACCAGCCCGCTCACAAACAGGATCACAAGCATCAGCACGATCGGCGTTGCGGGCGTGAACAACCCGTTGACCGCAATCGACAGCGACGCCCCGGCTGCTGCCACCAGCAGCGTGGTGCGGAAGCCGCCAAGGCTCAGGATTCGCTTGATGGCGAACTTCATCACGATGGCGCCGGCCGCCGATATGAAGGTGATCATGCCGGACTGGAATGGCGACATGCCGAACCCGAGCTGCAGCATCAGCGGCAGCAGAAACGGAACCGCGCCCGAACCGACACGAAACAGGTTCGAGCCAAGCTGCGACAGGGCAAAGGTCCGGTTTCTGAACAGTTTTGGATCGAGCAGCGGTTTGGGGTGGGAGCGGGCGTGCCGGAGATAGGCTACGAGCGACAGGACGCCGGCGGCTGTCGCTGCAATTCCCCACAGCGGCGGCAGCACCGGCAGGCTGATCACCGAAAGCCCGAAGACGATCCCCGAGGCAGCCCCGCCCGACAGCACGAAGCCCGTCCAGTCCACCCTGTCGCGCACGCGGATACCGTCATCGGGAATGATCTTCAGCGCGAACACGATGCCCGCCAGCCCGATCGGAATGTTGATCAGGAAGATCCAGTGCCAGCTCAGGAAGGTGGTCAGGAAACCGCCGACCGGCGGGCCGACCATCGGACCGACCAGCGCCGGTATCGTCAGCCACGCCATGGCGCTGACCAGCTGCGATTTCTCGGTCGACCTGAGCAGCACCAGCCGGCCGACGGGTGTCATCATGGCGCCGCCCATGCCCTGCAGAAACCGCGCGGCAACGAATTCGATAAGGCTGCCGGACACTGCACAGGCAACGGATCCGGCCAGAAACACCCCGATCGCAATGGCGAAAATACGTCGCGCGCCGAACCGGTCGGCCATCCAGCCGGAAATCGGGATGAAGATCGCCAACGACACCAGATAGGCCGTCAGCGCCAGCTTCAGCGAGATCGGGTTGGTCTGGATATCGGCTGCGATCGCCGGCAGCGCGGTGGCGATGACCGTCGAATCCATCTGCTCCATGAACAGGGCGACGGCCAGAACAAGCGGGATTGAGCGATTCACTGGCAATATCCGTGGGAACATGTGGCGCCCGCGCCGGGGCTCGGAAGAAGGCTGTGCGTTTTGCCCGGTATCGCAGGAAATGGCCGTCGCCGAAAGGGTGACGCAATGTCAATTGCGAACGTCCCTCCATTCAGCGCCATGCCGGATACCGGTTGCTTGAGGGTTTCTGCGAAGCGCCGGGCGTCCTGTCACGCATCCATCTTCAACGGTCTGCGGGCTGGCGGAAGGCGATCGAACCGCTCACGCCTTTGAAGATGCGGCGCATCGTCAAAACAGCTTCGTCAGCAGTTCGATATAGTCGTAGCCGCCGTTCCGGCCGCCCAGCTGGTGAGCCAGAAAGGTTTCCTGCAGGCGCGCCACCTGAACCCGGGTTTGCCAGCGGGAATAGCAGTGATCTTCGTGATTGAAAAAGGCCGTCTCGACATGGTTTCCGGAGTTGCGAAGTGCACGCGCAAGGATGTGCGCATGTTCTGCCGGCGCAACCGAATCGGCGTTGCCGTGCGTGATCAGAACCGCGGCCTCGATGCGCTGCGCCAGATCGACTGGCGCTGAGACAGCCGGGCTGTTCACTCCTTGGTCTGGCAGGCCGGGCTGCAGGGGCCCGGTTGCCACAGCCTTTTGCGGCCTTAACGCGTTCTGGTTTTCCGGCGCGGAAGGTGCTCGGTCCATCCCCGTGGAATGCAGGATGGCGGCCCTGAACAGCGAAGGTTCCAGCGCCATGGTCATGAGCGCGAGATAACCGCCCATACCCGAACCGATCACCGCCATTGCGGCTTTGTCGGCGATGTCCCGTTCGGTCAATCGCCTGGTCTCGTCACGGATTGTTGCGGCAGTGCATCCGCCTGTGGTTTGGAACCCGGCTTGCGCATCCCGGACACTGTTGTTGACGGCAAGCGCTCCGCAATCGATGGAGAGGACCGCATATCCGCGATTGGCCAGAAACCGGACCATACGCTCGTCGTCCCGGCCGGCGCCGCTTTCCGGCCGGCTGCCGATCATCACCACAGTCGGCAATGGTCCGGGATATGTACCGGTTTGTGGAAGGGTGAGGATCGGGGTGGCCGCGCTTTCGGTTTCGGATGGGGCCCGCCATCCTATCTTCGTTCCCAGGTCCGATGCCGTTTCCTGCACGGCCCCATCGGCTTCGCTGCCGGAGTGGGCGGAAAACAGGTCATGAATGGCGATCAGCGGCGGTAGCTGGGCAGCCTTCAAGCTGGCATGCCTGGCCGGCTGGTCCATGCTGACCAGAGCGTACAGAAAGCAAAAGGACGCTGAAAAGGCAACGATCAGGACGAGCAGCTTTTTCAAGATGGAGCTCCCTTGTTGCGTGTCCTATGCCGCGTATTTGGTGTATATTTCAACCCTAAATTTATATGGCGGAACACTAAATCAGCGCGTTCTCCCTGCAAGTTTTCACCAATGTGCCGATTGTTCACTGTGTTGGAACGGTTCGTCACCGTTTGCGGCTGCCGGCGGCGCTTGCCGAAAGGGGCTTCTGCGCCATTTCCTCGCTGTGTATCCATTTTCGCTTCGGAGGATTAAACCGTGTCAACTTCAACCAGCCTGTCTCGCAGAACTCTGTTCAGGGCGGCCGCTCTTGGCGCTGGCGCGCTCGCAGCTCCGCAGCTGATGGTGCGCGCAGCGCAAGCGGAGGTGCCGATGGCTGCGGCCCAGCCGGCAGCTTTCAAGCGCTTTTCTCTCGGTGACTTCGAGATTACCGTTTTGTCCGACGGCCATCGCATCGTTCCCGGTCCACAAAAGATCTTCGGCACCGACAAGACCGAGGAGGAGGTCAGCGAGTTGCTCAAGACCAACTACCTGCCGGTCGACAAGATGCAGTTCACCTTCGCACCGACGCTGGTCAACACCGGAACCGATCTGATCCTGTTCGATACCGGAAACGGTGAGGGCGGCCGCGAAGGCGGCGTTGGCCAGACGCTCGCCAATCTCAAGGCCTCCGGCTACACGCCCGAGCAGGTCTCCATCGTGGTCCTGACCCACATGCACGGCGACCATATCGGTGGCCTGATGGAAGCGGGCGCACCGGCGTTCCCGAATGCACGTTATGTCACCGGCCAGGCCGAGTACGACTTCTGGTCGTCGCAAGACCGGATCGGAACCGGGGCCGAGAACGGCCACAAAGGCGTGGTGGCAAAGGTCGTCCCGCTTGCCGAGAAGTTCAGCTTTATCGGCGACGGCGACAGCGTGGTGTCGGGCATCACCGGCATGGCTGCGTTTGGCCATACCCCGGGCCACATGATCTATGGCCTGGAATCGGGCGGCCGCAAGCTGATGCTGACGGCCGACACCGCCAATCATTTCGTCCTGTCGCTGCAGCGGCCCGAGTGGGAAGTTCTGTTTGATGCCGACAAGGCAAAGGCGGCTGCGACCCGCAAGGCGGTGTTCGACATGATCGCGACCGACCGGCTGCCGTTCATCGGCTACCACATGCCGTTCCCGTCCGTGGGTTTCATCGAGAAAGCCGCCGAAGGCTATCGCTTCATTCCCGAGACCTATCAGTTGGATCTCTGAGACCTTGCGTCATCCCGGTGTGAGAGCCAGGGCCCGGGCAGCGATGCCCGGGCTTTTGTTTGTCTCTCAAGTTTTCTCCGCCCCGCGTGCCGAAAGTGTGCGCCGCAGCGAAATTCGGTGATCAAACGCTCTCCGGCTCTTTCATAAGCCCGGGAAGCATGGTACTTGCCGCTGCCAACGCGAGAGACCCGAAACAGCACCGGGCAGCCCGGTTCGGGCGGCCCCGAACAGACGGAGCCGACAGGCGATGGCGACCATTATCCAATCCATTACCGGCGCAGAAGCGCTCACTTTCGATGACGTGCTGCTGCAGCCCGGGCATTCCGAGATCATGCCCGGCCAGGCCAATATCGCGACACGTATCGCCCGGGATTTCGATCTCAATCTTCCCATCATTTCGTCAGCGATGGACACGGTGACCGAAGCGCGGCTCGCCATCGCCATGGCGCAGGCCGGCGGCATCGGTGTCATTCACCGCAACCTGACGCCGGAAGAGCAGGCGGAGCAGGTCCATCAGGTCAAGAAATTCGAAAGCGGCATGGTCGTCAATCCGGTGACCATCAGCCCGGAAGCGCCGTTGTCCGAAGCGCTGGCGCTGATGAAGGCGCATGGCATCTCCGGCATTCCGGTTGTCGAGCATCGCGGCGGCGCCGCCGACCCGGGGCATCTGGTGGGCATTCTCACCAATCGCGACGTGCGCTTCGCCACCGACCCGCATCAGAAGATCCGGGAGCTGATGACCCATGAAAACCTGGTGACCGTCAAGGAAAGCGTCGAACAGACCGAAGCCAAGCGGCTGCTGCACAGCCATCGCATTGAAAAGCTGGTGGTGGTGGACGGCGAAGGCCGCTGCGTTGGCCTGATCACCGTCAAGGACATCGAGAAGTCGCAGCTCAACCCGCACGCCTCCAAGGACGAGCAGGGACGCCTGCGCGCGGCCGCCGCCACCTCTGTGGGTGACGACGGCTTCGAGCGCGCCGAGCGGCTGATTGCGGCCGGCGTCGACCTCTTGGTGATCGATACCGCGCATGGCCATTCGCAGCGCGTGCTCGATGCCGTGACCCGCGCCAAGAAGCTCTCCAATTCGGTGCGCATCATGGCCGGCAACGTGGCGACCGCGGAAGGCACGAAGGCTCTCATTGATGCCGGCGCCGACGCCGTCAAGGTCGGTATCGGACCCGGCTCGATCTGCACCACGCGCATTGTCGCCGGTGTTGGCGTGCCGCAGCTTTCGGCCATCATGAGCGCCGTTGACGAGGCGCAGAAGCACGGCATTCCGGTGATCGCCGATGGCGGCATCAAGTATTCTGGCGATCTGGCCAAGGCGATCGCGGCCGGCGCATCGGCGGTGATGATCGGCTCGCTGCTCGCAGGCACCGATGAAAGCCCGGGCGAGGTCTATCTGCACCAGGGCCGCTCGTTCAAGGCCTATCGCGGCATGGGCTCCGTCGGCGCCATGGCGCGCGGCTCCGCCGACCGCTACTTCCAGGCCGAGGTCCGCGATACGCTCAAGCTGGTGCCGGAAGGCATCGAGGGACAGGTTCCTTACAAGGGGCCGGTATCTGGCGTGCTGCACCAGCTCGCCGGCGGCCTGAAGGCGGCCATGGGCTATGTCGGAGCTTCGGACCTGAAGAACTTCCATGACCGGGCAACCTTTGTCCGCATCTCCGGAGCAGGTCTGCGCGAGAGCCATACCCATGACGTCACCATCACCCGGGAAAGCCCCAACTACCCCGGCGCGATGTGATGAAACGGCTTTGGCCCGGTTGGCTGCTGTGCATGCTGACGGCCGGGCTGTTTGCTTACATGTCCTGCTATCAGGTACCGGACATAAGCAAGTTCATAGGCGAAATGAAAATACCCGATGAGCTTCCGCTCGGTTACGGCATGGACGGCGCCCGCGCACTGTTTGAGGCATTTAAGGCCGATCACGCCGCAGCTCAGGTGGCCGGCAGACCGAGCGCCTCCGAAGCCTACGTTTCGCTGCATGCCGGATCGGATCTGGTTTTTCCGCCGCTCTTGGCCGCCAGTCTTGCGTTTTGCGGCTTTGCGGCGCTTTTCCGCCCTTCGCTGCCCGGCCAGACACCGCGCATGGTTGCGGTCGGCTTCGGTCTTGTCCTGGCTCTGGCTTTCACTCACCTGGCTTGCGATTTCATCGAGAACGCCGTCGCCGACGCCATGTTCGGACCCAAGGCTCTCGCACTGGAATTCAACGCCGGTTTTGTCTTCGTGCTCAGGGTGCTGACAACAGGCAAATATGTCACGCTCGCTCTGGCTCTGGTGCTGATCGCCGCACTCTGGGTATGGCGGGTAATGAGTGGCCGCCGGGCCGTTTCACCCTCGCTCGACACCTGAACAACTGCCATCCCTTGCTGTTGACGTGAATGCGGTTTAGGGAAGATGCGACATTGGCGATTATAGGTGCTTGATACGATGACCTCATCGACTGCGATTTTCTGGCCGATGCTGGCCCAGGTATTCCTGACCTACGTGGTCTATGTGATCATGTCGTCCCGCCGTATCGGCGCGGTGAAGGCGGGCGCCGCCAAGCCGTCGGATTTCAAGGTGCCCTCGATCGAGCCGGAGCCGAGCGCGACGGCGGCCCGCAACCTGTCCAACCAGTTCGAACTGCCGGTGCTTTTCTTCGCGGCTTGCCTGTCTCTGTTCGTGACCGGCGCCGCGGGGATGGCGGCGGTTGTCGTGGCCTGGGCCTTCGTGCTGGCACGCGCGGCCCATGCCTGGATTCACCTGACCAGCAACCGCATCAAGACCCGGCGTATGCTGTTCACCTTGAGCCTGCTCGTCAATCTGGTTCAGTGGCTGCTTCTGGCAATTCATATCATTTGAAGCCGCGCAATGCGTTCGAGCGAGGCTTTCTGGCCGAGGCGGCCAACCTCAGCACATCCTCACATCTTGCGCGGGTCGCGCCCGGCGGCGATAGCGTCGAGATAATGGCCTGAGAAATCCGTCTTGACCTCGCACCAGAGCAGGTTGTGGTCGGACAGCTGATGCTTGCGGTAGAAGTTGCGGAAGTAGTCCATCGCCTTGTCCTTGGCGCGCGGCTTGCCGTCCCTGCCATGCGATACCTGCGTGATCCCGGCCTTGCTGGCATAGTGCTCCGCATCCTCGTCGCGGTAGACACTCTTGAAGATGTTGAGGACGCCCGATGCGCCCAGCTTCACTCTGCGTTCGGCCAACTTGAAGACGATCTGGTCGTAGTGATGTTTGCCCGAGAGGCTGGTGGCTGCGTCCCTGATTCCCTCGGTTGTCGTGAAGCCGGCGTCCAGCAGCGCCTGCATCGTTCTGTGTTCCGGGCTGATGATGTTGAAGTCACCCAGCAGGATCATGTTGGCGTCGGTGCCGGAACTTCGTTTCTCCGCCTTCTGCACATTGGCCAGGAACACCGCGATCTTTTCGATCTCGCCGCGCCGCAGCTCCATCTCCGGGGAATTGTCCGCCGATTTCCCGTAATAGATATGAACGGTGCAAAGCTTGAAACGAAACCAGCCGGCCTGGAAGGTCACCGCGAAGGGCGTGCGCGCGAACTGCAGCTTGCGGGTGGCGTTTTCCTGGTTCGGGGCGACGATCTCCTGGCCTTCAGGCAGCACGATTTCCCCGGCTTCGCGCAGGAACCTGACCTTCGCCTTGCGGTAGACGAAGGCCAGCCGCTCGCGGTTGCCGCTGGCGTCGGTCAGAATGTAATCCCAGTCACCACCCAGATAGCGCTGCATCAACAGCTCGAACTTCTTCAGGTCGTGATTGACTTCCTGGATCGCCACGAGATCGAAATGATCGATGATCTCGGCAATGTAGAGCAGAGATTCCGTGGTGCGGTCGTAGGCCCCGCCATCGGAAAAATGCATGATGTTCCAGGTTGCCAGCCTGAGCGAACCCTCGCCGACCCGGCTCTGTATATCCTGATCCAGCTGCAACTTCAGCGCCTTGAGCCGTTCGGCAACAAAAGCCCGGTGCTCATCGGGTTTGATGTAGCGAATGGATGAAATGAACGACATGCCATTCCCTCTCCCGGCTTTCAGCCAGGCGAGTATAGCCGAAAATCACTGCAATGTAAGGATGCAGCCATCCTTCGG
>JAHJUC010000173.1 GCA_018829385.1 Alphaproteobacteria bacterium | reverse complement strand
GGACAACGATGTCTCGGTGATCGACACCTCGGCGACGCTGGTCCAGGCCATTCGTGACACGCTGGATGTGAGAAGCTATGTCGGCCACGGCGCCCATCCCGACGTGCTGGCCCAGGCCGGCGCCGACCAGGCCGACATGATTATCGCGGTGACGCTTTACGACGAGATCAACATGGTCGCCTGCCAGGTGGCGCACTCGCTGTTCAACGTGCCCACCAAGATCGCCCGCATCCGCGCCCAGTCCTACCTGAAATCTCACTGGGCGGATCTGTTTTCCCGCGACCACATGCCCATCGACGTGATCATCTCGCCGGAAGTCGAGGTCGGCCAGATGGTGCTGCGCCGCATCGCCCTGCCGGGCGCCACCGATGCCGTCCGCTTTGCCGATGACAAGGTGGCGATGGTCGCCATCGAGTGCCTCGAGGACTGTCCGGTGGTCAACACGCCGCTGTTGCAGTTGAGCGAGCTGTTTCCCGACCTGATGGCGACGGTGGTTGGCGTCTGGCGCAACGAGAAGCTGTTCGTGCCGCATTCCTCCGACCAGCTGGAGACCGGCGACCTGGCCTATGTCGTGTGCGACAAGGATCATGTCCGCCGCACCCTTGGCCTGTTCGGCCACGAGGAGCAGGAGGCCGGGCGCATCGTCATCGCCGGCGGCGGCAATATCGGCTACTACGTCGCAGCCGCCATCGAGGAGCGGCAGCCCAAGACCAAGGTCAAGATCATCGAGGCCGACCGCGGCCGCGCCGTCTCGATCGCCGATTCGCTGTCGCGCACCGTGGTTCTCAACGGATCGTCGCTGGATCAGAACATCCTGGTGGAAGCCGACATCCAGAACGCCGACCTGATGGTGGCGCTGACCAACGACGACCAGGTCAACATCCTGTCGTCGGTGATGGCCAAGCGGCTCGGCTGCAAGGCCAACCTGGCGCTCATCAACAACCCGTCCTACCAGACCTTCACCAAGACGCTGGGGATCGACGCCCACATCAATCCGCGCGCTGTCACCATTTCCAAGATCCTGCAGCATGTCCGTCGCGGCCGCATCCGCGCCGTCTACTCGGTGCAGAAGGGCGCCGCCGAGGTGATCGAGGCGGAAGCGCTGGAAACCTCGCCGCTTGTCGGCAAGCCGCTGCGCAGCCTGGACCTGCCCGACGGCGTGCGCATCGGCGCCATCTACCGGGACAAACAGGTGCTGCGTCCCGACGGCTCGGTCAAGATCAAGGCCAAGGACCGGGTGGTGATGTTCGCAGCCGTCGAATCGGTGCGCCATGTCGAGCAGATGTTCCGCGTAAGCCTCGAGTTCTTCTGAGCCCATGCTTGGTGTCCTGCACGTTCTGGCGGTCGCGGTTGCGGGACTTTTTGCGCTCATCGTTCCGGCCGTGCTGTTCGCCATCGCCGACGGCATGCGCGATCTGGCGCTGTCGATGCTGCTGGTTGGCGCGCTCGGCGTTTTCGCGGCATTGATGGTGCTGGGCTCGATTTCCGGCTTCAAGCGGCCGCTGGGCCGTGCGTCGGGCTATGTGGCGCTGGTCGCCATGTGGGTGCTGGTCCCGGTGATCGCAGCAGTCTCGTTCAAGACGCTCGCCGGGCTGAGCTGGATTGATGCCTGGTTCGAGGCGGTTTCGGCGTTGACCACCTCCGGGGCAACGCTTCTGTCGCGCGAAACCGCGCCGCAGGCGATCCTGTTCTGGCGCGCCTCGATCGAGTGGTATGGCGGCTTCCTCACGCTGCTGTCGATCATCCACGTGCTGGCTCCGGGCGGATTTGGCGGACTTCCGGCCGGCGACCGGCGGATCATCACCGGCAACGCCGCCAACATGACCATCGATCTCGCCGATTTCCGCGTGGTGCTTGGACAGTACGTCCTCATCACCTTCATCATCTTCGTCGGGCTGATGCTGGCCGGCGTCAGCGGTCCCTATTCGGCAATGCTGTCGATGATCGTGATTGCCACCGGCGGGTTTCTGCCCTTCGAAGGGGCGCTCGAGACCCATGCCGGCCCGCTGGCCCAGCTGGTGCTGACCATCGGCCTGGCGCTGGGCACGATCAGCGTCTTCTGGCGCCGGCGG
>JAHJUC010000172.1 GCA_018829385.1 Alphaproteobacteria bacterium | reverse complement strand
CTGGTCGGTCCACTTGCGGGTCTGAAGCTGGCCTTCGATATAGACCTTCGAGCCCTTCTTGAGGTAATTCTCGGCAATCTTGCACAGGCCCTCGTTGAAGATCACGACCCGGTGCCATTCGGTCTTCTCGCGCCGCTCGCCGGAGTTCTTGTCGCGCCAGCTTTCCGACGTCGCAACCGAAAGATTGGCGATCGGACGCCCGTCCTGGGTCCGCTTGATATCGGGATCGGCGCCCAGATTGCCGATGAGAATGACCTTGTTGACGCTGCCCGCCATGATATTTCACCTTCCAACACTTCAGGCGGCCACGAGCCGCCCCGTCCAAATCGTTCCTCACCTTACAGGATCGTCCTTCCGCCGGTCAGGCGGGTGCTGACAATCCACAGGCCTTTTTTGTTCTTTATTTGTTCTAGTATTCATGTCAATTTCTGTCAAGAGATTCGGTTTTCACACAGGCAACCGCCTCCGCGGCGTCTCGACATTGCCGGTGAGGTGCTTATGTATGGATCGGGCTTGCCTGGAACCCCGGATGCAGTCGGGGCTTCCAAGGGGGCAAAATAGTGTGCGGGATGCGATCAGGTACCTCCAGGGTGAAATCGAACCTGCGAGGCTTTTTTAGGAATTGAGCGATCCATGCGCCCTGATAGAGTGCGCGACGGACACTCCACGGCAAATCGGCGGCGTCATGACTGAACTCAAATCGATTACCATTCGCGGAGCCCGCGAGCACAATCTCAAGAATGTCGATCTCGATCTGCCGCGCAACAGCCTGATCGTGATGACCGGGCTGTCGGGGTCCGGCAAGTCCTCGCTGGCGTTCGACACCATCTATGCCGAAGGCCAGCGCCGCTACGTCGAAAGCCTTTCGGCTTACGCGCGGCAGTTCCTCGAGATGATGCAGAAGCCCGATGTTGACCAGATCGACGGATTGAGCCCGGCGATCTCCATCGAGCAGAAGACCACCAGCCGCAACCCGCGCTCCACCGTCGGCACGGTGACCGAGATCTACGATTACATGCGGCTCCTGTTCGCCCGCGTCGGCGTGCCCTATTCGCCCGCCACCGGCCTGCCGATCGAAAGCCAGACCATCAGCCAGATGGTCGACCGGGTGCTGGAACTGGAAGAAGGCACGCGGCTCTACATTCTGGCGCCGGTGGTGCGCGGCCGCAAGGGCGAGTACCGCAAGGAACTGGCCGAGTTCATGAAGAAGGGCTTTCAGCGGGTCAAGGTCGACGGCCAGTACTACGAGATCGCCGATGTGCCGGCGCTCGACAAGAAATACAAGCATGACATCGACATCGTCGTCGACCGCATCGTCGTCCGCCCGGACATCGCCGCGCGCCTGGCCGACAGCCTGGAGACCTGCCTGCGTCTGGCCGACGGTCTGGCGATCGCCGAATTCGCCGACAAGCCGCTGCCGGAAGCCGAGACATCGGCCGGCGGCTCGGCCAACAAGTCGTTGAACGAAACCCATGAACGCATGCTGTTCTCGGAAAAATTCGCCTGCCCTGTCTCGGGATTTACCATTTCCGAGATCGAGCCGCGTCTGTTTTCCTTCAACAACCCGCACGGCGCCTGCCCGACCTGCGACGGCCTCGGCACCCAGAAGACCATCGACGAGGCCCTGATCATCCCGGAGCCGAACCTGACCTTGCGCGGCGGCGCGGTGGCGCCCTGGGCCAAGTCGAGCTCTCCCTACTACACCCAGACGCTCGAGGCGCTGGGCAAGCATTTCGGTTTCAAGCTCGGCGACCGCTGGGACGAACTGCCGGCCAAGGGCCAGGCCGCCATTCTGCGCGGCACCGAGGAGAAGATCGCCTTCAAGTATGACGACGGACTGCGCTCCTACACCACCTCGAAGACCTTCGAGGGCATCATCCCCAATCTCGAGCGGCGCTGGAAGGAAACCGACAGCGCCTGGGCGCGCGAGGAAATCGAGCGCTATATGTCGAACGCGCCCTGCCCGGCCTGCAACGGCTACCGGCTCAAGCCCGAGGCGCGCGCGGTCAAGATCGGCGGCCGCCACATCGGCGAGGTCACGGAGCTTTCGATCCGCGTCGCCGGCGACTGGTTCGAAGCGCTTCCCGCTCAGCTCAATGACCAGCAGAACCAGATCGCGGTCCGCATTCTCAAGGAAATCCGCGACCGGCTGAAATTCCTGAACGACGTCGGCCTCGATTACCTGACGCTCAGCCGCAATTCCGGCTCGCTGTCGGGCGGTGAGAGCCAGCGCATCCGGCTGGCCTCGCAGATCGGCTCGGGCCTCACCGGCGTGCTCTACGTGCTCGATGAACCCTCGATCGGCCTGCACCAGCGCGACAATGCGCGTCTGCTCGACACGCTCAAGCACCTGCGCGACATCGGCAACACGGTGATCGTCGTCGAGCACGACGAGGACGCCATCCTGACCGCCGATTACGTGGTCGACATCGGCCCGCACGCCGGCATCCATGGCGGCGAGATCATCGCCCAGGGAACGCCCGCCGACATCATGGCCAATCCGCGCTCGATCACCGGAAAATATCTCTCCGGCGAACTCGCCGTCGAGGTGCCGGCCGAGCGCCGCAAGCCGAAAAAGAAGAAGGAACTCACGGTCGTCGGCGCCCGCGGCAACAATCTCAAGAACGTCTCCGCCTCGATCCCGCTTGGCGTCTTCACCGCCGTGACCGGCGTATCGGGCGGCGGCAAGTCCACCTTCCTGATCGAGACGCTCTACAAGGCGGCGGCGCGCCGGGTGATGGGCGCGCGCGAAAACCCGGCCGAGCACGACCGCATCGACGGCTTCGAGCACATCGACAAGGTCATCGACATCGACCAGTCGCCGATCGG
>JAHJUC010000018.1 GCA_018829385.1 Alphaproteobacteria bacterium | reverse complement strand
CCCCATTCCATTCCCTCCAAGACTTGATCTTTGGTCGAATCCTAGCAGAAGTGTGTGTCAAAGCGACACGATTTCGTTATCGAAACCGAATATTGGAGGAATTAGGATGAAAACCCCGCAAGAGGCCGCGACCGCGCTCAATCTGGAACAGGAAACACCGTTGAGTGCCGAGATGACCGCATATTTCGCCAAATGCCAGGACAAGCTCGGCATGGTGCCGAACGTGCTCAAGGCCTATGCCTTCAACAATGAAAAACTCGAGGCCTTTGTCGCGTTTTACAATGACCTGATGCTCGCGGGCTCCAATCTGAGCAAGCTCGAACGCGAGCTGATCGCCGTCGCGGTGTCCTCGGTCAACAAGTGCTTCTACTGCCTGACGGCCCATGGCGCCGCGGTCCGGCAGTTGTCGGGTGACCCGGTGCTGGGAGAACAGATGGTGATGAACTACCGCGTGGCTGACCTCGAACCGCGGCAACGGGCGATGCTTGATTTTGCCATTCTGATCACCGAGGATCCGGCGCGGATTGTCGAGGACGACAGGCAAAAGCTTCGCGATGCCGGTTTTACCGACCGCGACATCTGGGATATCTCGGCTGTGGCGGCTTTCTTCAACATGACCAACCGCATGGCGTCGGCAACCGACATGCAGCCAAATCCGGAGTATCACGGGCTTGCCCGCTGATTCGGCCGGATGATCATACATGCAGGAATTCGGTGCCTGCGCCTGGAGCCGGATCCGCTCACCAGCGTGTGGCGTAACGACAGGCAGCATGCGATCGAACCGGCCCGGGAGCCCTTGCGATGAAAGACGATGAAACAGTCCGCCAGGCAAAACGCACGCTCGACCGGCTTGGCGAGGAGGGCGGGTTGTCTGCCACACCGGTGATGAAATCGGCCACCAACAGCGTGCGCGATCACTTTGCCGCCGAGGATGCGGACAAATCCGACAAGGTCGAGGTCTGGGGAACCCGGATTGCCCGAGGGCTTGCGCTCGCTGCGTTTGTCGGACTGGTGCTGTGGATGGTCGGACAGGTGTCGCGATGACTTCGGAAAACAGGCGCAATCCCGATATCCGGTCGTCGGTGATCGTGATTTCAAGCCATGTGGTTCGCGGCTCTGTGGGCAACCGCGCCGCGGTGTTCGCGCTGGAGACCCTGGGCTTTCCGGTCTGGGCGGTTCCGACGGTCATCCTGCCGTGGCATCCAGGGCATTCGCGGGCGACCCGGATCGTGCCATCGCGCGAGGATTTCTCGGCCCTGATCGATGATCTGTGCGGAACAGCCTGGCTTGGCGAGGTTGGCGGCGTGCTCAGCGGCTACCTCGGAGATGCGGGACAGGCGGCCGATGTGGCGCGGCTTGTGGCCGCTGTGCGCAAGGCAAATCCCGAGGCGCTCTACATGTGCGATCCGGTGATCGGCGACACGGGCGGCCTCTATGTGCCCGAAGCCGTGGCCAGGTCGATCGCGTCGGAACTGATCCCGGTCGCGGACATCGCCACGCCGAACGTGCACGAGCTTGCCTGGCTGTCGGGCGCCCCGATGACCGATTCCGCGTCGATGACGGCAGCGGCGGAAACCCTGGGGCCGGCGCGGGTGCTGGTCACCTCGGCGATTGCCATGATGGCGGGCAGCACCGGAAACCTGCTGGTCAGCGGCCGGCAATCGGTGATGGCCGAGCACCGGCTTATCCCCAATGCGCCCAACGGCCTGGGAGACCTGATGTCGGCGACCTTCCTCGCCCGCTTGCTGGAAGGCGTGCCGGAAGAGAAAGCCCTGCAGATGGCAACGGGCAGCGTGTTCGAGATCCTTGCCCGGACGGCGCGGCGCGGCGCCGACGAGCTGACGCTGGAGACGGACGCGCAAAGCCTGCGGACCCCGATGGCCATGGTCAACATGCGCCGTGTGATGTCGATGGCGGGCCGCAAGAAGCCGTGAGCGGGTTTTTACAGCCCGGACGCGTGCTTGTCGGCGTCGATGGATGCCGCGCCGGCTGGATTGCCCTGATCCTGAGGCCTGGCGAAACCCGGCCGCAGGTGCGGACCTATGGGCGCTTTGCCGACCTTGTCGGCGAATCCGGCCCGTCGGCGACGATTGCCGTGGACATGCCCATCGGCCTGCCCGACCGGATCAGAGGTCCGGGCCGCGGACCTGAACAGGCGATCCGGCCCTATCTCGGCGCCCGCCAGTCGAGCGTGTTTTCGATTCCCGCGCGGGCGGCGGTGGAGGCCGAAACCTACCGCGAAGCCTGTGAACTGGCGCTCATGTGCTCGGACCCGCCCAGGAAGGTCTCCAAGCAGGCCTTCCACCTGTTCGGCAAGAT
>JAHJUC010000171.1 GCA_018829385.1 Alphaproteobacteria bacterium | reverse complement strand
GGCTGATCCGGCTTCAACCGCGATAAATTTGAACCAAAAGGCCGTCCGGAACGTATCAGGTTCCGGACGGCCTTTTCGATTGGAGACTTGCATGACCACTTTCACCGCCACCCCCGCAGACGGATCCGCATGGGTGACCGGGGCATCGAGCGGCATCGGCAAGGCGCTGGCGCTGGAGCTGGCGGGCGAGGGGTTCACGGTCTATGCGACGGCGCGCAGCGAACAGGCTCTCGCCGAACTTGCCGGACAGTCGTCCGGGCTCAGGGGCCGGATCATCGCGGCGCCGGGAGACGTCACCGATACCGAGGCGATGGCCGCAATCGCCGAACGCATCGATGCGGACGGCAACGGGCTGGCGCTGGCGGTGTTCAATGCCGGGGTCTACCTGCCGGTGCATGGCGAGACGCTCAAGGTCGAGGATTTCGACAAGACGTTCGCCGTCAACCTTTCGGGCGTGGTCAACGGGCTGGTCCCGGCGATCGCGCGAATGAAGGCCCGCGGACGCGGGCAGGTCGCCATCGTCTCGTCTGTGACCGGCTATGGCGGCATGCCGACGAGCGCCGCTTATGGCGCGACCAAGGCGGCGCTGATCAACATGGCCGAAAGCCTCAAATTCGATCTCGACAAGTTCGGGGTGCGCATCCAGGTGATCAATCCCGGGTTTGTCGACACGCCGGCGACAGCAGACAACGCTTTCGAGATGCCGGCCCTGGTTCAGCCGGAGTTGGCGGCCAAACGCATCGCCCGGGGGCTGAAGTCCGGGTCCTTCGAGATCACCTTTCCGCGCCGCTTCACCTATGTGCTCAAGGCGCTGCAGTTTCTGCCCTATCCGGCCTATTTCTGGCTGATGAACGCGGCGACCGGATGGAAGAAACGGCCGCTCGAAACCCATTGACCGGGATCGTTCAGACCGTTTCGATCCGGGCGCGCAACGTTTTCTGCGCCGCCTCGTCGAGCGGGAAGTTCCACATGATGGCAATGCTGGCAAGCTTGGCGGCGATCGGCACCCAGGCGTAGGCGACAGCGAGCGCGGTCAGCCCTTCTCCGGTTGCCGCGCTTGTGGCCGGATCGAAGCCGAAAACCGCAAGGGCCGGGAAGGCGACACCGACACCACCGGCAAGCGAGAGCTTGGTGGCGAGGCTCCAGGCGGCGAAATAAGTCCCGGAACGCTGCTCGCCCGAGGCTGCGGTGTCGACATCGATGACATCGGCCTGGATGGCCGGCGGCAAGGCGAGGTCGAAGCCGAGCAGCAGGCCGGTGACGGCACAGATGGCGGCAAAGGCTGTCAGGCTGCCTTCCGGCAGCAGCGGCGCCGGTGCGAAGGCCGCGCAGGCGGCCAGCATGCCGTAGCACCACGCCCGGTGCTTGCCGTAACGGCGGGCCGCCCAGGCCGCCAGCGGCACGCCGGCAATGGCGCAGAGAAAATAGAAAAACAGCAGCGGGCCGCGCGCATCGGGAAGGCCGAGACGGGCAGAAACGAAATACAGAAACAGCGTCGCCGGAATGCCGTTGGCCAATCCGTTGAGGAAAAACGCGGCAATCAGCCGGACGAACGGCCGGTTGCGGGCGAGATGCATGAGTCCCGATCTGAGGTTGACGCGGGTGCGCGAGTGTTCGATCGGTTCTGGGGTCAGCGCCACCGCCAGGGCGCCGAAAAGCGGCAGGGCAACGAGAATGACCAGTCCAAGGGCTGCCAGGCCATGGACGCCGCCAGCCTGGTCAAAGCCGATCGAAAAGGGCAGGGCGATGGCGATCAGGGTTCCGATCAGGGTCAGGCCCTCGCGCCAGGCGGTGATGCGCGAGCGGCCGTGATAATCGGTCGCCAGTTCCGCACCCCAGGCCGAAAACGGGATCAGGGCGGCGGTGTAGCCGAGCGACAGCATCAGCCCCCATCCGGCCAGCCACGAGACGGTTGCATCTATGGGCGGCCAGAACAGCATGAAGGCGGAAAGCGCGGTCAGCGGCAGGCTGATGGCAAACAACGCGCGGCGGCGGCCAAAGCCGGGGCGGAACCGGTCCGCCGCCCAGCCGATCAGCGGATCGTTGACCGCATCGAAAATGCGGACAAGCAGCAGCGCGAAGCCGACCGAGGCCAGCGAGAGGCCGAGCGTCTCGGTGTAGAAGGTCGGAACCAGCACGTAGAGCGGCAGCGTCAGCGCCGCGAGCGGCATGGCCGGCAGCGCATAGGCTACGATGCGGGACAGGGTGAGGGGCGCAGACGCCGGCTGCGGGCGGGAGGTGGTATCGAAGCTTGCGGCCAATGTTCTATCCATGGGTTTGGCCGAACCCTTGCGGTCGGGACCTTGATAAGTCGGTTGCGCCCCTCAATACGTACCAGGTCCTCAAACGGTTCAACCCGCCAAAGCCGGGCTTCAGCGGGGTGATTTCAAAAATGCAGGCCGATCAGCTGTAGACAACCTGCCGGACATTGATGTGGCCGGAACGGAAACCCGCCTCGCAATAATACATGTAGAACTCCCACAGCCGCTTGAAGCGGAGATCGAAGCCCATCGGCTGGATCTCCTCCCAGGCATTCCAGAAGCGCTGGCGCCATTCGGCAAGCGTGCGGCCGTAATCGGGACCGAACGCGCGGTGTCCGACCATCTCGAGGCCGGCCGCTTCGCCCAGCGATTTGAGATGGTTCTCCGTTGGCAACATGCCGCCGGGGAAGACATAGCGCTGGATGAAATCGGGATTGGCGCGGTAGGCCTGGTAGGCCTCGGGCTTGATGGTGATGATCTGCAGTCCGGCGCGGCCGCCGGGCCTGAGGCAGTCGCGCACCTTGGAGAAATAGGTCGGCCAGTATTTTTCGCCGACCGCCTCGAACATCTCGATCGAGACGACGCCGTCATACCTGCCGGTCTCATCGCGATAGTCCTGGAACCTCAGGTCGACCCTGTCGGACAGGCCGGCCTTCTCGATACGCTGGCGGGCAAACGCCAGCTGCTCCCGCGAGATGGTGAGGCCGGTGACCCGGCAGCCGATCTCGCTGGCGGCGTATTCGGCAAAACCGCCCCAGCCGCAGCCGATTTCAAGCACATGGTCACCGGCCTTCAGACCCGCGGCCTGCGCCAGCGCCCGGTACTTGGCGGTCTGTGCGCCGGCCAGGTCATTGGCGCCATCCTGATAAAGCGCCGACGAGTAGGTCATCGTTTCATCGAGCCATTTCGAATAGAACGTGTTGCCGAGGTCATAATGGGCGGAAATGTTCTTTTTCGCCTGGGCGCGCGAATTCGATCTGAGCCAATGGCGGATCAGTTCGACAACCCGGGCGAGGCCGCGGGCTCCGCCGGCCAGCGTGTCTCCAACCTCGACATTGACCAGGAACAGTTCCAGAAACGCCGTCACGTCCGGGCTTTCCCAATCGCCGTCGATGTAGGATTCCGCGACGCCGATGGTTCCACCGGTGAGCGCCCGGTGCGCGAGGTTCCAGTTGTGCAGGATCAAGGTGGCCTCGGGGCCTTCCGCTCGGCCCTCGATCAGCACGGTGCGGCCGTCCGGCATGCGGATCGACAAGCGTCCGTGGCCCATGTGCAATAGTCCG
>JAHJUC010000170.1 GCA_018829385.1 Alphaproteobacteria bacterium | reverse complement strand
CGAGGATTGCCCAGAGATGAAACGCTTTGTTTCGGTCGTCGAGACGGTGTCGCGGCTGTGCGGCCTGGTGTCGATGCTGCTGATCGCCGCTTCCACGCTCGTGGTGTCGCATATGGTGTTCATGCGCTATTTCCTGGGCGCATCCACCATCTGGCAGACCGAGTTCGTGGTCTACGCCATGATCGCCTCCACCTTCATCGGCGCACCTTATGTGTTGATGCTCAAGGGCCATGTCTCGGTCGATCTTCTGCCCACTCTGCTGGGCGGCACGGCCAAGCGGTTGCTTGACGTGCTGGCCGCGCTGCTCAGCCTGGCGTTCTGCGGCCTGCTCGCCTGGTCCGGCTGGCATTATTTCTATGAGGCGCTGTCGAAGGGCTGGACCACCGACACGGTCTGGGCGCTGCCCCTGTGGATTCCACTACTGCCGCTGCCGCTCGGCATCGTCATCCTGTGCCTGCAATACATCGCCGAGATCTACAAGAACTGGACCGGAACCGGGGAGAGCCACGCATGAGCCCGCTCGAAATCGGCCTTCTCATTCTTCTCGTTCTGATCGCGCTGTTTGCCATCGGCATGCCGATCGCCTTCGCGCTCGGCGCCGTTTCCATCGGCACACTGCTGCTGATCGACGGCTTCCGTTCGCTCGATATTCTCGGCGAGACATTCTTTTCGGGGTTGAACTCGTTCACCCTGGTCTCGATCCCGATGTTCATCCTGATGGGGGCCGCGGTCTCCAATTCGCCGGCCGGCAAGGATCTCTACGAGGCGCTCGATCGCTGGCTCAACCGCGTGCCAGGCGGCCTGGTGCTCTCCAATCTCGGCGCCTGCTCGATCTTCTCGGCGCTGTCCGGCTCGTCGCCGGCAACCTGCGCCGCCATCGGCAAGATGGGCATTCCGGAAATGCGCAAGCGCGGCTATCCCGACGAGATCTCAGCGGGTTCGATTGCCGCCGGCGGCACGCTCGGCATCCTCATTCCGCCCTCGATCACCATGATCGTCTACGGCATCTCGACCGAAACCTCGATCGGCCGCCTCTTTCTCGCCGGCGTCATCCCGGGGCTGATGCTGACGGCCATCTTCATGGCCTGGACGCTGTTTTCCTGCTGGCGCAGCGGCCTGAAGCTGTCGGATGTGACGCAGCACTACTCGCTCAGGCAGAAGTTCGAGATCCTGCCCCGCGTGCTGCCGTTCCTGGCCATCGTCGCCGGCATCCTGTTCGTGCTCTATGGCGGGGTCGCGACCCCGTCGGAAGCCGCAGGCGTCGGCGCGCTTTTCTGCCTGGTACTGGTGGTCGTGGTCTACAGGATGTTCTCGGCCAGGCCGTTTCTCGACATGTTCCGCGATTCGACCCGCGAGTCGGTGATGATAATGATGATCATCGCGGCCTCCGAGCTCTTCGCCTTTACGCTGTCATCGACCTTCGTCACCCAGTCCATCGCCGGCTGGATTTCCGATCTCGAGGTCAACCGCTGGGTGCTGATGGCGATCATCAACGTCTTCCTGCTCGTCGCCGGCTTCTTCCTGCCGCCGGTGGCGGTGATCCTGATGACCGCGCCGATCCTGCTGCCGATCATTACCTCGGCCGGTTTCGATCCCTACTGGTTCGCCGTCGTGCTGACCATCAACATGGAAATCGGTCTCATCACCCCGCCCGTCGGCCTCAATCTCTATGTCATCAATTCGATCGCACCGGACATTTCGCTCGGCACCATCCTGCGCGGCTCGCTGCCCTATGTGATGTGCATGATCTTCGCCATCGTGCTTCTGTGCATCTTCCCTTCGATCGCAACCTTCCTGCCCAACCTGGTGATGGGAGGCGCGCTTTGAACCGGTCGGGCTTTTTCTACGATCTCTTGTCGACGCTGTTCGAACGCCCCAACATTGCCCGCGTCAAGGGCGACGGACGCTCGATCACCGCACTCTGCGAGGCGCTGATCGCCAGTTCGAGCGAGGGGGCATCGCACAGCATGGGGCAGCAGATCCTGTCGCGGTTCAGCGAACTGACGCCCGAGGCCGAAGTTGAATTCTTCGGCTATCTCACCGAGCAGCTGGATATCGACACCGATCGG
>JAHJUC010000169.1 GCA_018829385.1 Alphaproteobacteria bacterium | reverse complement strand
GGCGACAGCATCCTGGGCGTGACAACCGGGTTGAGCGCGGGATCGACAGGCGTGCGGAACCCGCGGGCAAAACCGCGCAGGCCGGATTGAGGCTCGTCTTGGCCGACCGTCGCCCGGAACACGCCGAGATGTGGCTGGACACGCCGATCGGGCCGATGCGGGCTGTTGCCGACGATACCCACCTGCTTGGACTGGAATTCCACGATGACGACGAAAGGCCTGCGCGGCCTGTGTCCGCGGGCGCCAACGTGCCGCTGATGCAGATCGAGGCGGAGCTGAAAGCCTATTTTGCCGGCGAGAGCGCCGAGTTCCGGACGCCGCTCAGAATCGAGGGCAATGCGCTCGAGCGCAAGGTCTGGGAGCGGCTGATGCAGGTCCCGCTCGGCGAGACCTGCACCTATGGCGACATCGCCCGCGACACGGGCAGCATCGAATCGGTGCGCGTGGTCGCCCGTTATTGTGGTACCAACCGCATTCCTGTCGTCATTCCCTGCCACCGCTGCATCGGTTCGGATGGATCTCTCACCGGCTTCGGCGGCGGGCTGTGGCGCAAGAAATGGCTGCTCAGGCATGAAGGCCGGATGCGGCCGGTCGGATTGTTTGCGGAGGAACGACAGTGAACCAGAGTGAAAAAGCCATACTGTTTGGAAGCCTGCACAGGAAGGGCGAGCCCGTCATTCTCTACAATGTGTGGGATGCCGGCAGCGCCGCGGCCGTGGCCGCAGCGGGCGCCAGGGCGCTGGCGACCGGCAGCGCGCCGGTGGCTTTCGCCAACGGATTTGCCGATGGCGAGCAGATCCCGATGCAACGTCTGTTCGAGGTGGCGCGTTCGATCGCGGGCACCACCGACCTTCCGGTCAGCATCGACTTCGAGGGCGCCTATGCGACCGATCCGGAAGAGGGCGCGCGCCATGTCGGGCTGCTGATGGACACCGGCGCCATCGGGCTGAATTTCGAGGATCAGGTGGTCGGCGGCGAGGGCCTGCATCCGGTCACGGAACAGGCGGCGCGGATCGCCGCGATAAGGGTAATGGCAAGCGAGCGGGGCGTTGATCTGTTCATCAATGCCCGCACCGACCTGTTCCTCAAGCAGAAGGATGCCAGCGCCCACGAAGCCCTGATGCCGGAGGCGATCGCCCGCGCCCGCGCCTATGCGGATGCCGGCGCCAGCGGCTTCTTCGCGCCGGGTCTCGATACCGCCGAGCTGATCGGCGCGCTGTGCCAAGCCTCGCCCCTGCCGGTCAACATCATCATGCGGCCCGGCGTGCCCGATGCAGCCACGCTCGCGCAGCTCGGCGTGAGCCGCATCAGCCACGGCCCCTATCCCTACCGGGCGATGATCGAACGGCTGACCGAAGCCGCGCGCACGGCACTGGGCGCTGCGTCCGGTTGATGCTGGGGACTGGGCTCCGGGCTCAGGGAACCAGCAGGGTTCCCGCGCCGTGGGCTGTGAACAGCTCCAGCAGCACCGCGTGCGGCGTCTTGCCGTTGAGGATGACCACGCCCTTCACGCCGCGTTCGATCGCCTCGATGCAGGTCTCGACCTTGGGGATCATGCCGCCCGAGATTGTGCCGTCGGCGATCAGCGCCCTGGCTTCGCTGACTGTCAGCTCGTCGATCAGGTTCTTGTCCTTGTCGAGCACGCCGGGCACGTCGGTCAGGAACAAGAGCCGCGAAGCCTCGCAGGCGCCGGCAATGGCGCCGGCAAACGTGTCGGCGTTGATGTTGTAGGTATGGCCGTCGCGACCAGGCGCCACCGGCGCCAGCACCGGAATCATTTCGGACTTGGCGAGAAGGTCGAGCAATGTGCGGTCAACCTCCACCGGCTCGCCGACAAAGCCCAGGTCGAGCACGCGCTCGATATTGGAATCGGGATCGACAAAAGTCTTTTGCGCCTTCTCGGCATAAACCATGTTGCCGTCCTTGCCGCAGAGCCCGATCGCCCATTCGCCCTCGGCATTGATCAGCGCGACGATTTCCTTGTTGATCGAGCCGGCCAGCACCATCTCGACAATCTCGACGGTCTTCTCGTCGGTGACCCGCAAGCCGCCCTCGAATTTCGATTCAATACCCATTTTCGCCAGCATCGCCCCGATCTGCGGGCCGCCGCCATGCACGACGATCGGGTTGACGCCCGATTGCTTGAGCAGCGCGATGTCCTGCGCGAAAGCCTTGCCGAGCGCGGCGTTGCCCATGGCGTGGCCGCCATATTTGACCACCACCGTCTTGTTCTCGTAGCGTTGCATGAACGGCAGCGCTTCGGCGAGCAGGCGGGCCTGTGTGGCGGCATCGCCGCTTGGAGTGTCAGACATTGGCTGGCGTCCCGGTTTGGATTGCGTGTAAGCTGCAAGAGGTCCGGCGCTGTTTAGCGGCAATCCGCACCGGCTTCAATAACTGCTTCAAACATTGCCCCGGCCGGGCGGAGAACCGTGCAACCGTTTATGCAATTTCGCCGTAGAGGGTTTCAGTAATCCGGGAAACTGATATCTGTTGGGTGAACCTGCGGAGAAGCCGAAGCTGTTATGAGTCAAGAATTACTCTCTGGATTGATCGCGCGCACCGCGCTGGGGGACCGCAAGGCGTTTTCCGCACTTTATGACCAGACCAACGCGAAACTATTCGGCGTGGCGCTCCGTATTCTCAAGGACAGGGCCCAGGCCGAGGATGCAATCCAGGAGGTTTATGTCCGCATCTGGCGTCGCGCCGGCAGTTTCAGGGAGGGCCAGGCCTCGGCCATGGCCTGGCTGGTGACGATTGCCCGCAACCAGGCGATCGACCTGATCCGCAGCCGCCAGCCGGCGACGCTGGAGTATGACGATGCGCCCGACGTCGCCGATGCGTCGCCGGACCCGGAGGCGCAGGCATTGATGAGCGGCGAAGCCCGGCGCATCGACCGGTGCCTGGGCGAGCTGGAGGAAAACAAGGCTGCGGCAGTCGTGGCGGCCTATGTGGAGGGATTGAGTTACCAGGAGCTGGCCGACAGGAATGCCGTGCCGCTCAACACCATGCGAACCTGGCTGCGACGCAGCCTGATCAAACTGAGAGAGTGCCTGAGCCGATGAGTACCGGTGCTGAAATCCCCAACGACAATGCCCTGGCCGGCGAATACGTGCTTGGCGTGCTTCCGCTCGCCGAGCGCCGGATGGTCGAGGAGCGAATGACCCGCGACAGCGATTTCGCGACGCTGGTGGCTTCCTGGCAGGCGGATCTCTCAAATCTCGATGAGGCCTATCAGCCCGAAACACCACCGGCAGGCGTCAAGGCGCGGATTGATGCCCGCCTGTTTGCTGAAGCGGCCAGACCGGCCGGCGGCCTATGGGGGTCACTTGTCTTCTGGCGCGGCCTCGCACTTGCGTCGGTGACCGCCGCGGTCGCCCTTGGCATCTACACCAGTGATTTCGGACGTCGTGCCGGTCCCGGCACGACCCCCTCCCTTGTCGCCGAACTCGGCGCTCCGGGCAGTTCAGTCGGGCTGATCGCGGCGCTCGACCCGGCGGAGGGCGCCTTCACCATCACGCCGGCGGCCTTTTCGCCAGATGACGGCAAGTCGCTTGAATTGTGGCTGGTGCCGGGTGACGGAGTGCCGGTTTCACTCGGCCTCGTTCCAGGCGACGGTGGCCGGCTTGTGCTCGATCGGGATCTGGTCGATCAGGTTTCCGATGGCGCCCTGCTTGCCGTCAGCGTCGAGCCTCTCGGCGGTTCGCCCACCGGCACCGCCACCGGTCCCGTGGTGCTCTCGGGATCGCTCTCGAAAAAATAGTTTGAGTTTTCTGAAACTTTTCCTGCAACGCTCCCGTCTTCCTCTTTAACCGCCGCAAAATCAATGCGGCGGGTGACGAAGGGTCCGGATGATCCGGCCCGACAACACAACAAAGAGGCTGACTATGAAAAATACTCTTCGCTCCATTGCCGCCGCCGCTGTTCTTCTCTCCGGCGTAAGCCTGGCCGTCGCCGCGAGCCATGGCGGCAACAAGATGGTCGGTGG
>JAHJUC010000168.1 GCA_018829385.1 Alphaproteobacteria bacterium | reverse complement strand
TTTCTGACCACTCATCTCGGCGGCCCGCCGCGGATCGCCGATCTCGCCGACCTGCGGCCGCTCGACCTGCGCGCCTTCATGGCCGAGCGGCGGCGCGGCGGCGCCGGCGCCAGGACGCTGGGGCGCGGACTTGCCGGCATCCGCTCATTCCTGCGCCATCTCGAGCGCAAGGGCATGGCCAACGCCGCCGGCGCCTCGGCAACCCGAGCGCCGCGCCAGCCCAAGTCGCTGCCCAAGCCCTTGAGCGCCCGCGATGCCCTGCGCGTGGTCGACACCGACCTGCAAATGTCGGACGAACCCTGGATCGCCGCCCGCTCGAGCGCTGTGCTGACCCTGCTCTACGGTTGCGGCCTGCGCATTTCCGAAGCCCTGTCGCTGACTTCGGGCGACCTGCCGCGCGACGGCGAAACACTCAGGATCACCGGCAAGGGCGGCAAGACCCGCATCGTGCCGCTGCTGCCCGTGGCAAGGGAGGCGATCGCCGAATACCGCAGGCTCTGCCCCTATTCGCCCGCTCCCGATCAGCCGCTGTTCCGCGGCGCCCGCGGGGGACCGCTGCAGCCGGCCATCGTGCAGAAGGAAATGCGCCGCCTGCGCGGTGCCCTCGACCTGCCCGACACCGCCACCCCGCATGCGCTCAGGCATTCCTTCGCCACCCATCTTCTGGCCGGCGGCGGTGATCTCCGCACCATCCAGGAACTGCTCGGCCACGCCAGCCTGTCGACCACCCAGGTCTACACCGGCGTCGATTCAAGCCGCCTCATCGAGATCTACGACCGCGCTCACCCGCGCGCCTGACCCGAACATCTGTGCGGAAACAAATTTCCGGCCGCCACTTGCATCGGGCGGCGATTCCGGCAGAAACCATGCAGGGTCCATTTCGATCAACCGTCAGCAAGCAGCGATAAAGCCATGTCCGTCTCCGATGTTCTTCCGATCGTTCTCCGTGTCGCGGTCATCTCCGTGATCATCTATTTCCTGATCGCCTTCGGGCTGATCCTCTCCCAGAGCCCCACTGAGTCGGTCTCCGGCGAAACCATCGATTTTTCCGGCCAGACCGCGAACGCCAGGCCGGAACCAGCACCGCTGCAGACTTACCAGGCGCGCGACGGCGCCACGCTCGGCTATCGCCACTACGGCAGCGGCAACGCCGATGCGCCCTTGCTCATCTTCATCCACGGATCGGGCTGGCACGGCGGCGCCTATGACGGGCTGGCGCGCGCAATCGCCGGGAAGGCCGGTGTCGAGGTTGCCCTGCCGGATCTGCGCGGCCATGGCCCCGATCCGCAAACCCGCGGCGACATCGGCCATATCGGCCAGTTCGAGGAAGACATCGCCGATCTCGCCGCATCGCTGCGCAAACCCGGCCAACAGCTGGTGCTCGGTGGCCATTCGAGCGGCGGCGGGCTGGTCGTCCGTTATGCCGGGGGAGACTACGGCTCGACCCTCGACGGCGCGGTGCTGCTGGCGCCGTTTCTCAAGTACAATGCGCCCACCACCCGCCCCAATTCCGGCGGCTGGGCCCGGCCGCTGACCCGCCGGATCATCGGCCTGACCATGCTCAACGCCGTGGGGATAACGGCGCTGAACGGCCTCACCGCGATCCAGTTCAACTTCCCCGCCGAGGTGCTGAACGGTCCCGATGGCGCGACCGCGACCGCGAGCTACAGTTTCCGTCTCAACACCGCCTATGCGCCGCGCAACGACTATCTCGCCGACATTGCCGCCCTGCCGCCCTTCCTGCTGCTCGCCGGCGAGGATGACGAATCCTTCGTCGCCTCGGGCTATGAGCCGTTGATGAAACCCGTCAATCCGAACGGTCAGTACCGGCTGCTCGACGGGCAGTCCCATCTCGGAGTGATTTCCGATGAGCGGACGGCCGACCTGATCGCCGGTTTTCTCAAGGACCTGCCCCGCTCGCGCTAGGCAATCGCTCCGTTCTGGAAAGGCAAGCCCGGCGGTTAACGCCGTGTTCACCACGGTCAGATCTTCAGCGGCGGTTAACCGGATTGTCACGGGCCAGGCGCTAACATGGGGGGTCAGATCCTGAAGGAACGGCCTGCCATGCATCACAAGCCCATCTTGTCCCGAGTCCGGAGCACATGCGCGCAATTTCCGAACCTGGTGTTCGGCGTGGCGATTTCGCTTCCCATCGCACTGCTGATCCTGCTTGTGGCGGGCCTGCTCATCGGAACCGGCAAGGCCGGAGCCAGCGAGACATCGGCCTGCAACGGCACCAGCCTGGTCAAGCAGCTGGCGGCCTCCAACCCGCAGAAACTGGCCGAGGTTCGCGCAAGGGCCAGCGGCACCCGCAACGGCAGCGGCCTGTTGTGGAAGATCGAGAAATCCGGCATTGCCCCCTCCTACCTGTTCGGCACCATGCATGTCACCGATCCGAAGGTGACGCGGATGCCGGACGCGGCCCAGGCAGCCTTCGATGGCGCCGGCACCGTGGTCATCGAGACGATCGAGATCCTCGATCCGGCCATCGCCCAGGCCGTGCTGGTGTCACGGCCGGAACTGACCATGTTCACCGACGGCACCACGCTCACCTCGCTGCTCGACGAGGAGGATGCAAAGCTCATCGAGGCCGAATTGTCGCGCCGCGACATCCCGTTTGCACTTGTGTCCCAGATGAAGCCGTGGATGATCTCCGGCCTGGTCGCCCTGCCCGCCTGCGAGATGGCGCGCAAGGCCCGCGGCGTCGAGTTCCTCGACATCAAGATCGCCAGGAGCGCCAGGGCACAGGGCAAGCAGCTGCTCGGGCTCGAGAGCATCGGCGAGCAGATGGCGGCCATGGCGGACCTGCCGATGGAATTTCACATCCGCGGCCTGATCGAGACCATCAAGCTCGCCGACCTGATGCCCGACATCATGGCGACCATGACCGACCTGTACCTCAAGGGCGAGATCGCCCAGATCATGCCGCTTATCCTGGCCGCCGGGCCGCAGGGCGCGGAACAGGACATCGACGGCTACGCTCAGTTCGAGGAGCGCATCGTGCGCATGCGCAACCATGTCATGGCCGAGCGCGCCGCGCCGATCCTCGACGCCGGCAACGCCTTCATCGCCGTCGGTGCGCTGCATCTGCCCGGCGAAGAGGGCGTGGTGGCTCTGCTGCAGGACGCCGGCTACACCGTGACCCTCGTGCGCTGATTGCTCGCCGCGCGTTTCATGCCTGCCGGCAGAGCGCGAAGAGGCTGCCGCGTGAGGAAATGCCCAGCTTCTCGTAGGCGCGGCGGCGATAGGTGACGATTGTCGCGGGTGACAGGTCGAGATCGCCGGCGATCAGTTCGGTCTTCTTCCCGTCCAGCACGCCAAGACAGACCTGGCGCTCGCGTTCGCTCAGCGCCGCGAGACAGGCCGGGTATCCCGTCTCCGGCCGGGTCTCGTAGTGAACCAGCACAAGCCGGGCGACCAGCGACATCAGCGCCTCGTCGAGGTCCGCACCGCTACCTTCCCCATGATAGAAATTGACCATCAGCCGCCGCGCTGGTCCCGCAGCCAGAACCGTGGTCTTGCCCGCAAGGCCCGGCTGGTTGAAGAAGATGTCGAGATACGCCTCCGACATTGCGGAAACGATGTCCTCCATCCGCCGCAGCCGGGTTTCCCCCGTCTGCATCCGCATCAGCTCCGGCAGCAGCGGATCCTGGCGGAACCAGCCGTCGAGGTAGCGGCGGGCCAGCAGATCGCCGGTTCTCAGCCGCGAATAATTGCGCGAGACCAGGCAGACGACGGTTTCGCCGACGGGTTCGAAGATCATCAGCTGGCTGGCGCCCATACTTTCGACCAGCGCGAGAACGCCCGGGATGAAGTCATCGCCACCGCTTGTGGCGATGCAGTCCTCGATCAGGCGATAGATGCTGGTCACACACTCAATCCTCACGGCACTGTCATCCCTTCAAGGGGACATACAAAACCGCACGCCCGGAGTAAATTGGTTGAGCAAATTGGCGCTTCACAGGGATGAGGGAGCATTTTCATGAGACCTGCCGGTCGCAGCGAACTGGACTCGGTCTATTTCGACTATCCGCATTTTGAAGAACCCGCTGGAAACCGCAGGGCGCATCTGAGCGATCCCGTCCAGGTCGCCATCGTCGGCGCCGGGCCGGTCGGAATGGTGGCGGCGCTCACCCTGGCGCGCGAGGGCATCCGCTCGGTGCTGATCGAATCGAAATCGACCTTCAACGACGGCAGCCGCGCCATCTGCATTGCCCGCCAGAGCTTCCATATCCTTCAGAGCCTCGGCGCACTCGAGCCGTTCCTGGCCAAGGCGCTTGGCTGGACCACGGGCCGCAGTTTCTATCGCGGCAGGCAGATCCTCGAATTCACCATGCCTGACGGACCGTCGGAAAAATTCCGGCCGATGTACAATCTCCAGCAGCAATATATCGAACAGTACTTGTGGCAGGCGATCGACCGGAACCCGCTCGTCGACATGCGATGGCAAAGCCGGGTGACCGGGCTGGAGACAGGCCCGGACGGCGTCGAGCTGACGGTCACCGACCCGCAGGAAACCTACACGTTGAAGGCCGAGTGGCTGCTCGCCGCCGACGGAGCCCGCAGCGCCATCCGCAAGACCATGGGCCTGAAGCTCAGCGGCGAGAATTACGAGGGCCGCTACGTCATTGCCGACGTCCAGATGCAGCACGACTACCCGACGATTAGGCGCGCCCTGTTCGATCCCGAATGCCGGCCCGGCGGAACCGTGCTGATCCACAAGCAGCCCGACGATATCTGGCGCATCGACTACCAGCTCGGCCCCGGCGAGGACGAGAGTGAAGCGCTGAGCGAGCAGACCGTCCGCAACAGCGTTGCGCGAGTGCTGGGGGACATCGGCTACAGCGGCGACTGGGATCTGGAATGGTGGAGCATCTACTCCGCCAACACGCTGGCGCTCGACGACTATCGCCACGGCCGCGTGTTCTTCATCGGCGACAGCGCCCATATCGTCCCGATCTTCGGGGTCCGGGGCCTCAACAACGGCATCGCCGACGCCCACAATATCGGCTGGAAACTCGGCCGGGTGCTCAATGGCCTCGCCGGCGAGGACCTGCTCGACAGCTACACGCCCGAGCGGCGCGGCGCGACGCTCGACGTCTTCGCCAACGCCACCAAGAGCGCCCGGTTCATGACGCCGCCGAGCCATGGCTGGCGGATCATGCGCGATGCGGCGCTCGGGCTGGCGCTTGAGCATCCATTTGCGGGCGAGCTCGCCAATCCCCGTCAGATGACGCCTTTCACCTATGCAGGCAGCCCGGCCGTCCTGCTCGACGACCCGGGCTTCGCCGGAGGCGCCGCCCCGGGTGCGGCCATGCCCGATGCCGCCCTCGCAGACGGCTTCCTGTCGGACCGGCTGGGCAGCGGCTACACGCTCGTCTGTTTCGACAGCAAGCTCTCGGGCGAGGTCGCCCGGCTGCCCGGCGCGCCGGAGGTGGTCTGCCTCGATCATCCTTCCGATGCATCCCGGATACTAGGCGCAGCCCCCGGCTCCGCCTATCTGGTCCGCCCGGACCTGCACATCGCCGCCCGCTGGCTCGACGCATCGGCCGGCGGGATCGCTGCCGCCATGAAGACGCTGAATTTCAGGAAGGACTGACGCCATGCGCCAGCAGGACATCGAAGCCGTCTACGAGGAACTGGCGACCGGGATTGACCGCGTCGGCGAGCCGGATGCGAACATCTTCGTGGCCCAGGTCTGCCTGCTGCTGGCCCGGGAACTGGGTGACCGCGACCGGGCGCTCGACCTGATCCGCCAGGCCCTGCGGCTACACGGGGACAAACCGGTCACAGCCCCGGCGCCGGCCCGCTGACGGCAGCAAAGCCCGCGCAATATCTCCGCAGGAATGGATGACGCCGGCTACACGGCCGGTTCTGACCGGTAACAAACCGTGACCGCAAAACCGGGATATCGCCGGAACCTGTCACCCGATCCGGGCGTTCCTGCCCTGTGACAGAAAAGGAGATGTCCAATGGTCGATTACACTCCGCATACCCGCCCCGCAGGCCACGATCGCCCGCACGAACATGTTCGCGAAACCACTGTCGTCAGATCGGGCAGTTCCACGGGCCCGTTGGCTGCACTCGTGCTGCTGATCCTTCTCGGTGTTGCAGGCTTCGTCTTCTGGACCGCCGATGAGGTCCAGCCGGTCAACACCACCGCTCCCGCCGTGGAGAGCGGCGCCCAGGTCAATGAACAGGCCGCACCGGCCGACGAGCCGGCTCGCCCGGTTCCCGCACCCGATGCGCCCTTGATCGCTCCGGATGCAGCGGCTCCTGCAGCCCCCGATGGCACCGCTTCCCCGGCGCCGGCCACCGACGGCTAAGCCGCGGGCGTTCCATCGCGCCAGTTGCTTCCTCCCCCACCGCGATGGAAACGCCCGAACCGCCCGGCCCCGCGCCGGGCGGTTCGCTATTGTCATCTGGTGGAAAGGCCCGGGTCTCGCTGGCCGGTCGTTTCAGTCCGAAACCCGGGACAATGTGGTCGCCACGATCAGCTTGTGAAAAGGCATGATCGCCGCCAGGTAGGCGCGGCCAAGCGGGTTGTGCCGCCTGACCAGCGTCATCATCCGCACCGCGGTCCGCCTGTCCGGCAATTTTTCCGTTTCCACCACGATGCGGAAATCGAGATGCCGGTCGTCAAACCCCAGTACGTATTGCGTCGGCGAGCTGCTGAGAACCGGGAACATGCCGATCCGCGGCGCACCCGCCGATGCGGCTTCCGGATCGCCTTTCAATCCAAATGGCTTGACCAGCAGATTGCGCAAGGCCATCAACCCGCCGACCCATCCGGGCATTTTGTCGAAAGCCCTCCGGGCCGCGGCTTCCGCCGTCAGGCCGGGTTCAACGCCCAGCGTCTCGAAGCAATCGGCCCAGTCCGCACCCGGCAAGGCCGGATGCGGCAGCGTGACGGCGATCTCGCGGGCCTTCATCTCGTCCGGCCTCCCGCAAGCCGCATTGACGTTCACCTAGATATGGATCGGCTTGAAGAAGGTCGCGAGCGCCGCTTCCTTCACCGCTTCCGACATCGTCGGGTGCGCGTGGCAGGTGCGGCCGAGATCTTCGGAAGATCCGCCGAATTCCATCAACACCGCGGCTTCGTGGATCATCTCGCCGGCGCCGAAGCCGATGATGTGGACACCCAGGACCCGGTCGGTCTCGGCATCCGCCAGCACCTTGACGAAGCCGTCCGGGGCCTGCATCGCCCGCGCCCGGCCATTGGCCGAGAACGGGAACTTGCCCGACTTGTACTTGACGCCATCGGTCTTGAGTTCCTCCTCGGTCTTGCCGACGGAGGCCACTTCCGGCTGCGTGTAGACAACGCCCGGAATCACGTCGTAGTTCACGTGACCGGCCTGGCCGGCCATGATCTCGGCCAGCGCCACGCCTTCGTCCTCGGCCTTGTGCGCCAGCATCGGGCCGGCGATGACGTCGCCGATGGCGTAAACGCCCGGCACATTGGTCTGGTAGTGATGATCGGTGCGCACCCGGCCGCGCTCGTCGAGCACCACGCCGGCGTCTTCAAGCCCCAGGCCCTCGGTGAACGGCTTGCGCCCCGTGGCGATCAGCACGATGTCGGCTTCGATGGTTTCGGTGTCGCCGCCCTTGACCGGCTCGAAGGAAACCTTCGCGCCCTTGCCTGACTTCTCGACGCCCGTCACCTTGGCGCCGAGCTTGAAATCCATGCCCTGCTTGGCGAGAATGCGCTGGAACTGCTTGGAGACCTCGCCGTCCATGCCGCCCAGGATCTTGTCGAGATACTCGACCACTGTCACCTTGGCGCCGAGCCGACCCCAGACCGAACCCATTTCCAGCCCGATGACACCGCCGCCGACGACGACGATGTGCCCGGGCACCTTGTCGAGCGCGATGGCGCCGGTCGACGACACGATCACCTTCTCGTCGATATCGACCTTGACGCCGGGAATGCCGGCGACGTCCGAGCCGGTCGCGATCACAACGTTCTTGGCTTCGAGTTCCTGGGTCTTGCCGTCATCGCCGGTCACCGAAACCTTGCCTTCGCCCAGCACCTTGCCGTGGCCGATGAAGCTGTCGATCTTGTTCTTCTTGAACAGGAAGGCAACGCCCTCGACATTCGACTTCACGGTGGCGTCCTTGTGCGCCATCATCTTCTCGAGATTGAGCTTCGGCTTGCCGGTCTCGACCCCGAGGCTGTCCATGCCGTGGCTGGCGTGGGCGAACACTTCCGACGCGTGCAAGAGCGCTTTCGAAGGAATGCAGCCGATGTTCAGGCAGGTGCCGCCGAAGGTCGCGCGCTTTTCGATCACCGCCACCTTGAGGCCAAGCTGCGCCGCCTTGATGGCGCAGACATAGCCGCCGGGTCCGGAACCGATGATGATGACGTCGTAGCTCATGGTCTTGTCCTTATGATCGAATTCATTCCTGGCAGGCCTTCAGGCGAAAGTCGTCCCGGGGCGCGACGGACAATCCCTCACCTCCCCACGCCGAAGACATCCTGACCGATGCGCCGAAATCCGGCAGCAGGATCGCCGCCATCGCTTCTTCGCCCTGGCCCGCGTCCGGCACGGCGCTGACATTGCCCAGGGAATCGATCCCGTAGATCGGTCCTTCCCAGACCATGCAGGCGTCGATTTCCGCCCCCGTGGCGTCGCCCTCGGGGCAATTGTACATCACCATCGCCCAGGGGCGGGACGGCTCGCCCGCCATCATCACCATCCCGTCCATGCTGACCGCGTTCTCGGGGAACGTGACCACGAAGCGATTGAGCGACGGCTCGGCGGGATGCAGATCGTCCCTAAATGCCATCTCCGCGTTTGCCTGCGCCTCGCCGTAGATCGCCAGTTCCTGGAAACAGGTTGCCCGCGCCGCACCGGGAACCAGAACGGACGCCGTCAGAAGGCCGGTCAGAAACGCCGCAGCAATGCGCTGTGATGAGCCGAATGACCGTGGCATCATGATCCTTTCACCCGTTGACGGCGCGCTTCCGTCCCTTCTTACAGATCCAGAACCAGACGCTCCGGATCTTCCAGGCTGTCCTTGACCCGGACCAGGAAGGTCACGGCTTCCTTGCCGTCGACGATCCGGTGGTCGTAGGAAAGCGCAAGGTACATCATCGGCCGGATCACCACCTGGCCGCCGACGGCCATCGGCCGGTCCTGGATCTTGTGCATGCCGAGAATGCCCGACTGCGGCGAGTTGAGGATCGGCGAGGACATCAGCGAACCGTAGACGCCGCCGTTGGAGATGGTGAAGGTGCCGCCCTGCATGTCGGCCATCGACAGCTCGCCGTCGCGCGCCGCCCGGCCCAGGCGGCCGATTTCCTTCTCGATCTCGGCAATGCTCATCTGGTCGGCGTCGCGCACCACCGGAACCACCAGGCCCTTTTCGGTGCCCACGGCAACGCCGACATGGCAGTAGTTCTTGTAGATGATGTCGGTGCCGTCGATCTCGGCATTGACCGCCGGGATTTCCTTGAGCGCATGCGTCACCGCCTTGGTAAAGAAGCCCATGAAGCCGAGCTTGACGCCGTGCTTCTTCTCGAACAGCTCCTTGTAGCGGTTCCTGAGATCCATCACCGCGCTCATGTCCACCTCGTTGTAGGTGGTCAGCATCGCCGCCGTGTTCTGGGCTTCCTTCAGGCGCCGCGCGATGGTCTGGCGCAGACGGGTCATCTTCACCCGTTCCTCGCGCGGTGCATCGTCGGCCGACGAGCTGGCGCGCGCCGCAGCCGGCGCGGCGGCGGGAGCCGAGCCCTTGCCGATGGCGTCGAGCACGTCCCCCTTGAGCACCTGGCCGCGCTTGCCCGAGCCCGACACGTCGCCGGCGTCGATCTTGTTTTCCGCCATCAGCTTCTGCGCCGAGGGAGCGGCGGGCATCTTGCTTTCCTTGATTTCGCTGCCGCCCGCGATCTGGGCAGTCTTTTCCGCTGCCTTGCCGGTCGACTCCGCTCCGGACTTGTCCGACGCCTGTGCGACGGCGTCCGGCTTGTCCGCCTTGGCCTCGCTCTTGGCCGGCGCCGCAGCGCCTTCGCCTTCGGCAATGTTTGCCAGCAGCGCGTTGACCTCGACCGTCTCGCCGTCCTTGGCGAGGATTTCGCTCAAGGTACCGGAGACCGGCGAGGGAACCTCGATCGAAACCTTGTCGGTTTCCAGTTCCACCAGCGGCTCGTCCACCTTCACGGTGTCGCCCACCTTTTTGAGCCAGGTGCCGATGGTGGCTTCGCTGACAGATTCACCAAGGGTCGGGACGCGAACTTCAGTAGCCATGATATTGTTTCCGTTCTTTTTCAGTCAGACAGACAGTTCAGTTGGACGGCGGCGCGGGCGGCATCAGCCGCCCAGCGCATCCTCGAGGAAGGCTTCGAGCTGTGCAAGGTGACGCGACATCAGGCCGGTCGCCGTCGAGGCCGAGGCCGGCCGGCCGGTATAGCGGACGCGCTGGAACTTGGCGTCGATATGGGCCAGCACCCACTCGAGATAGGGATCGATGAACGACCATGCTCCCATGTTCTTGGGCTCTTCCTGGCACCAGACCATCTCGGCATTGCGGAAGCGGCTGAGCTCGTTGATCAGCGCCTTGGCCGGGAACGGGTAGAGCTGTTCCAGGCGCAGCAGGTAGATGTCGTTGATGCCGCGCTTCTCGCGCTCTTCATAGAGATCGAAATAGACCTTGCCCGAGCACATGACGACGCGGCGGATCTTGTTGTCCTTGACCAGCTTGATCGGCTCGTTCTTGAGCAGTTCGGCATCGTCCCACAACAGCCGGTGGAACGAGCTCTCGCCCGACATTTCCGCCAGCGTCGACACCGCACGCTTGTGCCTGAGCAGCGATTTCGGCGTCATCATGATCAGCGGCTTGCGGAAGTCGCGCTTCACCTGGCGCCTGAGGATATGGAAATAGTTCGACGGCGTGGTGCAGTTGGCGACCTGCATGTTGTCTTCCGCGCACATCTGCAGGAAGCGCTCGAGGCGGGCCGAGGAATGTTCCGGGCCCTGGCCTTCGTAGCCATGCGGCAGCAGGCAGACGAGGCCCGACATGCGAAGCCACTTGCGTTCGCCGGAAGAGATGAACTGGTCGAACAGCACCTGCGCGCCGTTTGCGAAGTCGCCGAACTGGGCTTCCCACAGCGTCAGCGCGTTCGGCCGCGCCAGCGAGTAGCCGTATTCGAAGCCGAGCACCGCCTCTTCCGACAGCATCGAGTTGATCACCTCGTAGCGGGCCTGGCTGGGCGCCACGTTGGCGAGCGGGATGTAGCGTTCCTCGGTCTCCTGGTCGTAGAGAACCGAATGCCGCTGCGAGAACGTGCCGCGCTCGACGTCCTGGCCCGACAGGCGGATCTTGGTGCCTTCCTGCACCAGCGAACCGAAGGCCAGCGCCTCGGCCATCGCCCAGTCGATGCCCTCGCCGGTCTCGATCATCTTGGCCCGGTTGTCCATGAAGCGCTGGATGGTGCGATGCGCATTGAAGCCCTCGGGAACCTCCGAAAGCTTCTTGCCCAACTCCCGCAACTGCTTGAGCGGCACGGCGGTCTTGCCGCGGCGCTGCTCATCCTGGTTGTCGGCGGTGCGAAGCCCCGACCATTGCCCGTCGAGCCAGTCGGCCTTGTTCGGCTTGTAGCTCTGGCCGATATCGAACTCGGTTTCCAGATGCGCCCGCCAGTCGGCCTTCATCTTCTCGAACTCGCCGTCGGTGATCACGCCTTCCTCGATCAGGCGGCGCCCGTAGAGCGTCACCACGGTCTCGTGGCTGCGGATCTTCTTGTACATCTTCGGCTGGGTGAACGCCGGCTCGTCGCCCTCGTTGTGGCCGAAGCGGCGGTAGCAGAACATGTCGATGACTACCGGCTTGTGGAAGGTCATGCGGAATTCGGTCGCCACCTTGGCGGCGTAGACCACCGCTTCCGGATCGTCGCCATTGACGTGGAAGATCGGCGCCTCGATCATCTTCGCCACATCCGACGGATAGGGCGACGAGCGCGAGAAGCCCGGATTGGTGGTGAAACCGATCTGGTTGTTGATGATGAAGTGCATGGTGCCCGCCACCCGGTGGCCGCGCAGGCCCGACAGGCCGAGGATTTCCGCCACCACGCCCTGGCCGGCAAAGGCCGCATCGCCGTGCAAGAGCAGCGGCATCACCTTGACCCGCTCTCTCAGCGGAATGATGTCGCCTTCGATCTCGGTGGCGATCATGTCCTGCTTGGCCCGCGCCTTGCCCATCACCACCGGGTTGACGATTTCCAGGTGCGACGGGTTGGCCGTGAGCGACATGTGCACCTTGTTGCCGTCGAACTCGCGGTCCGACGAGGCGCCGAGGTGATACTTGACGTCGCCCGAGCCTTCGACCTCGTCCGGCTTGAACGAACCGCCCTTGAACTCGTGAAACACCGCCCGGTGCGGCTTCGACATCACCTGGGTGAGCACGTTGAGGCGGCCGCGGTGGGCCATGCCGAAGACGATTTCCTTCAGCCCCATGTTGCCGCCGCGCTTGATGATCTGCTCGAGCGCCGGGATCAGCGATTCGCCGCCATCGAGGCCGAAGCGCTTGGTGCCCTTGTACTTGACGTCGATGAACTGCTCGAAGCCCTCCGCCTCGATCAGCTTCTGCAGGATCGCCTTCTTGCCCATGTCGGTGAATTCGACGCCCTTGTCCGGCCCCTCGATGCGCTCCTGGATCCAGGATTTCTCTTCCGGATTGGAAATGTGCATGAACTCGACGCCGAGTGTCGAGCAATAGGTCCGCTGCAGGATGTCGATCATCTCGCGGATGGTGGCGTATTCGAGACCCAGCACATGGTCGATGAAGATCTTGCGATCGTAATCGGCCTCGGTGAAGCCGTAGGCCTCCGGCGACAATTCGTTGTAGTCATTGTCGGGCTGCTGGGCGATGCCGAGCGGATCGAGCTTGGCGTGCAAATGGCCGCGCATGCGGAACGCGCGGATCATCATCAGCGCCCTCACCGAATCGCGGGTCGCCTGGGTGACGTCACCGGTGTCCGCCGGCTTGCCTGCCGCCTCGGCCTTGCCCTTGAGCTTGCCAGCGACGACCTTCTCGACCGCGCCCCAATCCCCGTCGAGCGCAGAGACCAGCTCGCCATTGGCCTGCACAGGCCAGTTCGGCTGCTTCCACGAGGCGCCGGCGGCGGACTTGCGGACCTGGTCCGGATCGTCCTTCAGGTCCGCGAAAAAGGCCTGCCACTCGGCAGGCACGCTGCCCGGGTCGTCCTGGAAGCGGGCGTACATGTCCTCGATGTAGTGGGCGTTGCCGCCATACAGGAACGAGGTCTGCGCCATGATGTCGTTGGCTTCGTCGTTGCGTGCCATGGATCTCACCTTGTTTCCGGGCTCTCTCCGGCCCTATCCCTAGACTTTCAGGCTTGCGCGGCACTCACGCCGCGGCAAGCCTTCCCAACCCGGTCCCCAGCGCCGCCGTGTCGCTGAACACCTGGTACCGGACGATCTTTCCGTCGCTGAATGTGAACATGTTGACTGTTTCGGTGCGCACCTTGCGCCCCGTCGCCTTGACCGTCCATTCGCCCTTGAGCACCGTGATCACGGTGTCTCCGCAAACATGGATGGCAAGCGGTTCGACCGCGTCGATCACCAGGTGATCGCCCACGGTCGCAATGAACGTCTCGAAGCCTTCGAAACCGGCCCAGTCCCCGGCCCAGGGCAGAAGCCCTTCAGGCGCCGGGTAATGCACCGCGATATCGTCGGAGACGACGCCGCGCAGGGCCTTTCTATCGCCCGCTTTCAGCGCGGCGTAGTAGCGGTCCAGCGTTTCGCGCACGGCGTCGCTCATTGGTCCAGCCTTCGTTTGAGCCCCGGGATTACCCCTTGAGGACTTCAACCAGTGTCTTGCCAAGACGCGCAGGCGACGGCGAGACGCGGATGCCCGCGGCTTCCATGGCCTTGATCTTGTCTTCGGCGCCGCCCTTGCCGCCCGAAATCACGGCGCCGGCATGGCCCATGGTGCGTCCGGGAGGCGCCGTGCGGCCGGCGATGAAGCCCGCCATCGGCTTCTTGCGGCCCTTCTTGGCCTGCTCGATCAGCCATGCGGCCGCGTCTTCTTCCGCCGAGCCGCCGATTTCACCGATCATGATGATCGATTCGGTTTCCGGATCGTCGAGATAGAGATCGAGAATGTCGATGAACTCGGTGCCCTTGACCGGGTCGCCGCCGATGCCGACAGCGCTCGACTGGCCAAGACCCTCGTTGGTGGTCTGGAACACCGCCTCGTAGGTCAGCGTGCCCGAGCGCGACAGGATGCCCACCGAGCCCTTCTTGAAGATGTTGCCCGGCATGATGCCGATCTTGCACTCGTCCGGCGTCATCACGCCGGGGCAGTTCGGGCCGATCAGCCGCGACTTCGACTTGTCGAGCACCGCCTTGGCGCGGATCATGTCCTGCACCGGAATGCCTTCGGTGATGCAGACGATCAGGTCGATCTCGGCCTCGATGGCTTCGATGATCGCTGCCGCGGCGCCTGCCGGCGGCACGTAGATCACCGAGGCATTGGCGCCGGTTGCGGACTTGCCTTCGGCAACGGAAGCGAAGATCGGCAGCTTCTCGCCGCCCGAGCCCTGCCAGGTCTCGCCGCCCTTCTTCGGGTGGATGCCGCCGACCATCTGCGTGCCGTGATAGGCCAGCGCCTGTTCGGTGTGGAAGGTGCCGGTCTTGCCGGTCAGGCCCTGAACCAGGACCTTGGTGTTCTTGTCGATCAGAATGGACATGGTCTCAGGATCCCTTCACCGCATTGACGATCTTCTGGGCTGCGTCGTCGAGATCGTCGGCGGCGATCACGTCGAGGCCGCTTTCGTTGATGATCTTCTTGCCGAGCGCCACGTTGGTGCCTTCAAGCCGCACCACCAGAGGAACCTTGAGGCCCACTTCCTTGACCGCCGCGACCACGCCCTCGGCGATGACGTCGCACTTCATGATGCCGCCGAAGATGTTGACCAGGATGCCCTTGACGGCCGGGTCGGCGGTGATGATCTTGAACGCTGCGGTGACCTTTTCCTTGGTCGCGCCGCCGCCGACATCGAGGAAGTTCGCCGGCTCCTGGCCGTAAAGCTTGATGATGTCCATCGTCGCCATCGCCAGGCCCGCGCCGTTGACCATGCAGCCGATATTGCCGTCGAGCGCGACATAGGCGAGGTCGTATTTCGACGCCTCGATTTCCTTCTCGTCTTCTTCGGTCAGGTCGCGCAGCGCGACGATGTCGTCGTGGCGGAACAGCGCGTTGTTGTCGAACGACACCTTGGCGTCGAGCACCCTGAGCCGTCCGTTCTTCATGACGATCAGCGGGTTGATCTCCAAGAGCGCCATGTCCTTTTCGACAAACGCCTTGTAGAGGATCGGGAACAGCGTCTCGCCGTCCTTGGCCGCTTCGCCCTTGAGTTCCAGCGCCGCGTTGAGCTTGGTCAGATCGGCTGAGGTGACACCTGCCATCGGGTCAATGGCGACAGTGATGATCTTCTCGGGCGTTTCCTCGGCCACCGCCTCGATGTCCATGCCGCCTTCGGTCGAGACCACGAAGGCCACCTGGCCGACGGTGCGGTCGACCAGCAGCGAGAGATAGAGTTCGCGCTCGATGTCGGCGCCGTCTTCGATGTAGAGCCGGTTGACGACCTTGCCGGCGTCGCCGGTCTGCTTGGTCACCAGCGTGTTGCCGAGCATTTCCTTGGCATGCGCCTTGGCTTCGTCGATCGAGAACGCCAGCCGCACGCCGCCCTTTGCGTCGGGTCCGAGTTCCTTGAACTTGCCCTTGCCGCGTCCGCCGGCATGAATCTGGCTCTTGACCACGTAGAGCGGGCCGGGCAGCGATTTCGCCGCGGCTTCCGCCTCGTCGGCCGAGAAGATGGCGACCCCTTCGGCCACCGGCGCGCCGTAACCCTTGAGAAGGGCCTTGGCCTGGTATTCATGGATGTTCATGGGAACTCCTGGATTGAGTAAACGGTCGAGAGCGTCTTGACGTTTCGTTAAGCCTGATACCGCTCTAACCCGATGTTGTTACGCAAATCTGAACGGAAAGCCGGTTTTACGGCTTTCCGTCCGATATCCGTGGCCGGTTACTTCAGGTTCGGGGCAATGCCGATGCAGGCTTCGCAAAGCCCGGCGACCGCTGCCACCGACTTGTCGAAGGCCTTCTGCTCGGTCTTGTTGAGCTCAATCTCGATGACCCGCTCGATGCCGCCCTCGCCGATGACGCAGGGCACGCCTACATACATGTCCTTCACGCCGTACTGGCCCGACAGGTGCGCGGCGCAGGGCAGAACCCGCTTTTTGTCCTTGAGGTAGCTCTCGGCCATCTCGATTGCCGAGGCAGCCGGCGCGTAATAGGCCGAGCCGGTCTTCAAGAGCGATACGATTTCCGCGCCGCCGTCACGGGTGCGCTGGATGATTTCCTCGAGCTTTTCCTTCGAGGTCCAACCCATCTTGATCAGGTCGGGCAGCGGAATGCCGGCGACCGTCGAGTAGCGCGCCAGCGGCACCATCGTGTCGCCATGGCCGCCAAGCACGAAGGCGGTGACATCCTCGACCGAGACGTTGAACTCCTCGGCCAGGAAATGCCGGAAGCGGCCCGAGTCGAGCACGCCGGCCATGCCGACGACCTTGTTCTTCGGCAGGCCCGAGAACTTCTGCAGCGCCCAGACCATCGCGTCGAGCGGGTTGGTGATGCAGATGACGAAGGCGTTGGGGGCGTATTTCTTGATGCCCGCGCCCACCTGTTCCATCACCTTGAGGTTGATGCCGAGCAGGTCGTCGCGGCTCATGCCCGGCTTGCGGGCAACGCCGGCGGTGACGATGCAGACATCGGCGCCCTTGATGGCGGAGTAGTCGTTGGCGCCGGACATGCGGGCATTGAAGCCTTCCACCGGTCCGGACTGGGCGATGTCGAGCGCCTTGCCCTGCGGCGTGCCCTCGGCAATGTCGAACAGGACGACGTCGCCCAGTTCCTTCAGGGCGGCCAGGTGGGCGAGCGTGCCGCCGATCATTCCCGAGCCAATCAATGCAATCTTGTTGCGCGCCATATCGAAATTCTCCACAGGTCGTTGTGTTGTGGAACCTGCCTCACGCCCGGCCCCGATTTCGACATTTCGCATAGACCGAATGGCCAAGACTAGCAACTCAAACTTTCGACATGAGCATTTTCAATCGGTTAGGTTATGAAACTCTTACGTAAACGTAAATATTTCAGTCCCCGCCGGAGCCGGATTCCGCATGATTTGCCAGGCTCGCTTCCAGATAGGCTTCGCTTTGCATCTCGTTCAGGCGCGAAGCCGTGCGCGCGAACTCGAAACTCTCCGTTCCGGTCTTGCCCGTATAAAGCCCGTCAGGCGCGGCGTCCGCCGAGACGAAAAGCCGGTTCTTGCGGTCGTACAGCGTGTCGATCAGGGTGATGAAGCGCTTGGCCGCGTTGCGGCTGGCTTCCGCCATCACCGGCACCCGGTCGACGAGCACCGTGTGGTAGCGTTTAGAGATCGCCGCATAGTCATTGGCGCCAAGCGGCGCCTCGCACAGCTCAGTGAACGAGAACCGCGCAGCACCCGCGCCGGCATGCGGGACCGTGACGTCACGGCCCTGGACCCGGACCGTTTCGGGCGCGGTCTGCTTGCCGGCCGTCACCTGCTTCCACGCCCTGTCCATGGCCGCGTCGCCTTCCCCCTCGCCGAGCCGGTGATAGACCGGCATCCGGGTGGTCGTCTCCATCCGGTAGTCGGTGCGCGCATCGAGGTTGATGATGTCGACATTGTCCTTGAGCAGGCGGATGAACGGCAGGAACAGCTGCCGGTTCAGCCCGTCGCGGTAGAGATTGTCCGGCTCCACGTTCGACGTCGCCACAAGCACGCAGCCGCGCTTGAACAATTGCTCGAACAGCCGCGACAAGAGCATGGCGTCGGCAATGTCGGTAACCGCAAACTCGTCGAAGCACAGCACCCAGGCCTCGTCGATCAGCTGGCTCGCCACCGGCGGTACCGGATCAGTTTCCTTGGTCTCGCCGTTCTTGAGTTTCTGCCGGTGGGCATGGATGCGCGCGTGCGCATCGGCCATGAAATCGAGAAAATGCGCCCGCCGCTTGCGCTTGGCCGGCACCAGCTCGAAGAACATGTCCATCAGCATGGTCTTGCCGCGGCCGACCGAGCCGTAGACATAGAGCCCGCGCGGCGGCACGTTCGAGGCCTGCTTGCGGCCGAACATCCAGCCAAGCGCGCTCGACTTGTTGGCAAGCCGCCTGGTTGAAACCGCGAGCAGCAAGGTGTCGAGCCGTTCGGCCAGCGCCACCTGGGCCGGATCGGCGGAAAATTCGCCGCTCGCCACGCGGGCCGCATAGGCGCTGGCAACGGTGTCGTGTCTCTTCCAGCTCATGAGGCAGAATCTATCGCGTCAGGCTGCGGCCCCGATCTCAACGGGAAAGGGAAATCGGCTGACCCGTCGAGGTCGAACCGTCGTAGCGCTCGGCTGCAGACTGGTAGAGCCGGCCGATCTGGTTGCCGTTCGAATCGGCGAGAATGACCTGCTTGCCCTGCACGTCCCATGCGGCGATCGCCGCCGCATTGCCGACGCACCCGCGCGAGGCGGCGCGGTATCCGCCGGTCCACTTGGTCAGCGACAGGAACACGTCGCAACTGGTGCCGCCGCTTGTCGCCGACCAGCGGCCGATCAGGGCTTCGCGGGTCAGCTCGGGTGCATTGGCTTCCGCCACCTGTGGCGACATCGTCTGTTCCGGCGCGGTCGGCGCTGCCGGGAACTCGCCCGGCTGCGGCGTCATCGGCGGCGCCAGCTGGCCGGATTCGACGCCACCCACCGGCGCCGGCATCAATGGAGCCGGCTGCGGCTGGGTGTTCAGTCCACCGAAGGATGTCCGCTGGCATCCGCCAAGAACCGCGGCGACCGCAACTGCGACCAGCAAGGTGTGCATCTTCATAGGTAAGCTCCGGTTGCGCGAAACATGCGCTTCGCTGTTCGCCCCACTAAACGGCATAAAATGTCCATAGGATGGAAATTGCAAGGCAAACCGGCCCCAGGAGCAAATTAGCTGGACGATAATCCAAGGTTATTGTCGCCAATACACCAGTCAGACCTCAATTGTCACCCGCGTATTTGTGTACCCGGCACCCAGACATAGCCCTCCGGATCGACGATGAAGCACTCCCGCAGGCCGTGCGGCTTGTCGAGGCTGCCCGCCAGCACATGGTCGCCGCGCGCCTGCGCCCGCGCTTCCGCCTTGTCGGGATCAAGCCCGTAGACACGGATCTCGATCCCGGCGCCACGGGTTTCCGCGCCGGCGGCGATGCCCGACATCGGGTGATGCGAATAGGCGTGGTCGGCATGCAGCATGAACACCGATCCGCACAGCTCGATCGCCGCGAAATCCTCGTCGCTGTCGAGCACCATCGCGCCGAGGCAATCGCGGCAGAACCTGAGCTCCGCCGCCATGTCCCGGACCATGAGGTTGATGCCGATGCCGCGTGGCAGCGAGCGGCCGAAGTCCTCGGCCGGCATCCACGGTTCCTTGCTGCGCTTGATTGTCATTGCCCACTCCCGTGCCGGACCCTTCCGGATCCCACGAGAATTGCCAGCGCGGCGGCGATGTCAAGCGCGGACGCCCG
>JAHJUC010000167.1 GCA_018829385.1 Alphaproteobacteria bacterium | reverse complement strand
CGGTCGAAATCCGCGGGAATCGCGCTGCCCGAGGTGTCGAAGGCGGCCATTCCGGTGAAGGCGCCGGTAAACGAGGCGTGCTCGCCGCGCCCGCCTTCATCGGAGATCACACTGGCATCAAGCACCGGGCCGACAGCCTGCAAGTCCTTGCCAGACAGGCGCCAATAGAACTGCAGATCGGCGCCATCAACATCCATGGCCAGTTCAACCGGGCCGTCCCCCGGCAGGGCGACCGGTTTGTCGAGCGGAAACTCGAGCTTGCCGTGCGGCCAGTCGCCGGGGCAGCTCAGGATGGTCAGCGCCCGCCCCAGCTCCTCGTGCCAAGTGACAGCCAGGTAGTGGAACTTGTGCCGGTTGTAATAGTGCACCAGCCCGGCGGTCTGCTGGAAATTGCGCGGCGTGAAGGAGACCGCGGTTTCGGCGCGGAAGCCCAAATGTTCCTGCCGCCTGGCGACCAGGGACTGCTCGAACCAGCTGCCGATGGACTCGCGTGCATGAAGCCGCAAGGCCGACCCCGTCATCGAGAAGATCCGCTCCGGGTAAGGCGTGCGGAGCCACTGGAATTCGTCGGGCAGCGTGTCGCCGGTGAACTTGCGGTAGACCGGTTCGACCGGCAATTTGCGGCTGTTCGCGTCGGGCGCGTCAACCTCCAGAGCCGGAACAAGACCGCCGTGAGCCAGGCGCAACCAGCCATCGTCGCCCCAGACGCATTTCTGGATTGCCGTCTCGCGGCCCAGCGGCGACCGGCGGATTCCCGGCAGGGGCCGCGAGCAGAGATGGGTGTGGTAGACCTGCCCATCGGGCGTCTCCACCATCTGGCCATGACCGGCGCGCTGCAAGGGCGCCTCGGGCGCATCCTTCGAAGTCATCAGGAAGGTGTCGGGATGAAGCTCGTAGGGTCCGGTCAGGCTGCGCGACCGCGCCATGGTGACGGCGTGATCATAGCCGGTGCCGCCTTCGGCGACGGTGATGTAGTACCAGCCGTCGCGCCTGAACAGGTGCGAGCCCTCTACCAGACCGTGAGAACTGCCGGCAAAGATATTGACCGGCTCACCGATCAGCTTGCCGGCCTTGGCATCATACTCCTGCGCCAGGATGCCGGCGAAGGCCGGGTGCTTGGGGTTGCCGCCAACCGAATCGGTGCGATGGTTCCAGACCATGTTGAGGAACCATTTGCGTCCGTCCTCATCGTGAAACAGCGAGGGATCGAAGCCGGAGGAATTGACGTAGACCGGGTCCGACCAGGGACCGGTGATGTCGGGCGCGGTGACGATGTAGTTGTGGGCGTCCTTGAAATTGCCGTCGAGCCGTTTGACATCGGTATAGACCAGCCAGAACAACCCGTCTGCATAGGACAGGCACGGCGCCCAGATGCCGCAGGAATCCGGATTGCCGCGCATGTCGAGCTGGCTGGCACGGTCAAGCGGGCGACCGACCAGGCGCCAGTTGACCAGATCCGTCGAGTGATGGATCTGCACGCCCGGGTACCACTCGAAAGTGGAGGTGGCGATGTAGTAGTCCGCCCCTGCCCGGCAGATCGACGGGTCCGGATTGAAGCCGGGCAGAATTGGATTGATGATCTGGCTCATGGCGCTGCCTCCTGATAGGCGGGCAGCCCGGCAGGCACGGTATCCCAAGCCTGGCGCGCCCGCGTGAACTGGGCCTTTTGGGGCGTGAACAATTGCCTGTCATCGAGACTGCCGGCATAGATCGAGACAAGGTCGGGCGCGGCCTCCGGCGTTCCGAAAAGCAAACTGTGGCAGCTGGCGCAGAAGTTCCTTATCGCCCGCAAGCCACTGCCGCCGGTGATTGCCGAGCTGACCGCCGGGCCTTCCACCATGAAGCCGGACCTGGCCACGCCCATGATCGGGACGTGGCCGGTCCCGGATGCCTTCTGGCAATCCACGCAATAGCACAGCAGGCTGAACAGCACCGGGCCGTTCGCCTGGAAACGGGTCTGCCCGCACAGGCAACCGCCCGTTATGCGCATTGCGGCGGCTGTCACTTCCTCTTCGGCCCCTCGCGCTCGGCGGATGCCGCCCACAGGTTGATGTCGGCATCACGCGCGTATGTGTCGATTTCAGCGAGTTCGGCTTCGGTGAACTCCTGATTGTCGAGCGCGCCGACGCAATCGATGATCTGCTGCGGCCGGCTGGCGCCGATCAGCGCCGAGGTGACGCGTCCGCCGCGCAACACCCAGGCCAGCGCCATCTGCGCCAGCGTCTGGCCTCGGCGCTTGGCGATTTCGTTGAGCGCACGGATGTTGCCGAGATTGCGTTCATTGAGGAAACTTGCATTGAGCGACTTGTCCTGCGCGGCGCGGCTGTCTTCGGGAATGCCGCCCAGATACTTGGCGGTCAGCATGCCCTGGGCCAGCGGCGAGAAGACGATCGAGCCGATGCCCTCTTCATCGAGCGTATCGAGCAGGCCGTCATCCTCCACCCAGCGGTTGATCATGGAGTAGCTTGGCTGGTGGATGAGGCAGGGCGTGCCGAGCTGCTTGAGGATGGCGGCGGCTTCCTTCGTGCGCTTCGAATTGTAGCTCGAGATCCCGGCATAGAGCGCCCGGCCCGAGCGGACGATGTGATCGAGCGCCATCATGGTTTCTTCAAGCGGCGTGTCGGGATCGAAGCGGTGCGAATAGAAGATATCGACATAGTCGAGACCCATCCGCTTGAGGCTCTGGTCGCAGCTTGCGACAAGGTACTTGCGGCTGCCCCATTCGCCGTAAGGTCCCGGCCACATGCCGTAGCCCGCCTTCGACGAGATGATCATCTCGTCGCGCAGGCCATGGAAATCGGTCTTGAGGATCTCGCCGAAGGCGGTTTCGGCCGAGCCCGGGGGCGGGCCGTAATTGTTGGCCAGATCGAAATGGGTGATGCCGAGATCAAAGGCGGTGCGGCAGAGGTCGCGCTTGAGCGTGTGCGGCGTATCCCCGCCGAAATTGTGCCACAGGCCGAGCGAAATCGCCGGGAGCTTCAATCCCGACCGGCCCGTCCGGCGGTAGCTCATTGACTTGTAGCGGTCGGCAGCAGGTGTCCACATGGTCAGACGTCTTTCTTGTTGAGGAGCGCGGCCGCCTCCTCGATGCCAAGAGGGGCCGGTTGCTCGCAGCTGGTGGTGGGGCGAATGAACTCGCCGGTTTCCCCAGAGTGGAGGATTGCGGTCATAACGTCTACCACGTGAAGCGCAAACTCCAGCGAGCAGCGGTGCGGCCGGTTTTCCAGGATGGCGATTGCCATGTCGGCGAGACCCGCCGTGCGGTAGTTGGCCATCATGCCCTGATTGTGCTGCTGGTTGGGCACGCCGAGCGCATGATCCCAGTCCGGCAAGCTCTTTTCCTTGCCACCCTGCTCGATCAGTTCGACCTTGCCGCCGAAGAAATTCGGATCGGGCACGATGAGGCTGGCTTCGGTTCCGTAGAGCTCCATCGGCCGGTGGCCGTGCGCCTTGACGTCCCAGCTGGCGCCAAGGGTCACGACCGCGCCATTGGCGAATTCGAGCACTGCATGCACGGTGGTCGGGGTCTCCACCGTGATCATCTCGCCATTGCGCGGCTCCGAGGTGATCTTGCGCTCGGGGCTGGGAATCGAGGACATGGCAGCGACGCGGACGACCGGCCCGATCAGTTGCACCAGATTGGAAATGTAATAGGGACCGAGATCGAGCACAGGGCCGCCGCCGGGCTTGAAGAAGAAATCCGGATTGGGATGCCAATGCTCCATGCCGGGGCTCAGCACATGACAGGTACCGCCGGTGATGCGGCCTGCGGCGCCGGTATCGACAAGGTGACGCGCCAGCTGATGCGCGCCGCCAAGGAAGGTGTCGGGAGCAGAACCGACGCGGAGCCCCTTCCTTGCAGCCCTTTCAGCGAGATCGCGGCCCTCGGCAACCGAGAGCACGAAGGG
>JAHJUC010000017.1 GCA_018829385.1 Alphaproteobacteria bacterium | reverse complement strand
GCGGTCAAAGTCTTGGGAGGATAGGATCTCAGGCGCGCTTTGTTCGCAGCCCCCGGGCAACCGGGAAACAGATCACGCGACACCTGAACAACAAGGCTTCATGCCTTGTTTTTTTTTGGCCTGAAATCTCGACGTTGCTGTAGTTGGCAGTAACCCACGACAGCCCCGGCCATCCTTGCAAGCCACCGGGACAATCATCAGACCGGCGCCTGTCAATCTTGCTTGCGCGCAGCCTTGCCGAGTTCCTTTTCGGCGCGAACGTCCTTGTCCATTTTCTCAAGACTGTCAGTAACGCCGTCATCCGGCTTGTTCTTGACGCCGGGCACCGCCTGGCGCTGGTTGCGAACATTCGCCTGGTCATCCCCCTGCAGGGAATTGTCGCCCATCTTGTCCTGTGCCAGATCAGATTCGGTCAGGCGTGGCGTCTTGTTCAGATTTCCGGACATCATATGCCTCCGTGATTGCGTTGCGGGTCGAAAACCAACGCCCGCGCATCACCAAGGTTCCAGAAAGTTCGGATAAAAACCGGCAGCCATCAATGCCGGGGCATGCCGACAGGCAGGGCCTCCCGGGCGCGGCTCAGTTGCCGGCGGGCTTGAAGTCGGGCGACAGCGCGATCAGGTCGTCAAGCGTATAGCCGCCGATGACGGTCACGGCAAAATAGGCAGCGAAGACCAGGCCGGAAATCAGCGTCGTGCGCCAGAAGATCGGCCCGAAGCGAAAATCCGCGGGCGCGCTGTGCGTGGTTCCGAGCGTCACCTCGCCCTCATCGGCCTGGCTGCGGGCGGAAAACGGCAGCACGGTAAACAGCACCACCCACCAGATGATGAAATAGATCGCGAAACCTGTACCAAAACCCATCGGGGAAACTCCTCAAACCTGCTCGAGTTCGATCAGGGTGCCGTTGAAGTCCTTGGGATGCAGGAACAGCACCGGCTTGTTGTGCGCGCCGATCTTCGGCTCGCCGTCGCCCAGCACCCGCGCGCCTTCGCTTTTGAGCCGCTCGCGCGCCGCCAGGATGTCCTCCACCTCGTAACAGACATGGTGCATGCCGCCCGACGGGTTCTTGGCCAGGAACGCCGCGATCGGCGATCCCTCCCCCAGCGGCTCCAGCAGTTCGATCTTGGTGTTGGGCAGCTCGATGAAAACCACGGTCACGCCATGCTCGGGCAGCGCCTGGGGGGCGGTCACATCCGCCCCGAGCATGGTCCGGTACTGGGCGCTCGCGGCCGCAAGGTCCGGCACCGCGATGGCGACATGGTTCAGGCGTCCAAGCATGATCGTCCTCTCACACCTTGCTGACGAACACCGTCACCACAGGTTTCTTGCCCCATACCTCGTTTGCGGCAGCGCGAACAGAGCGGCGAATTGCCTCGCGCACGCCGTCGGTGTCCTTGCGCCGGCCGCGCGGAATGCTTTCGACCGCGCCGAGCACCGAATCATAGAGGATATCCTCCATGTCGTCGCCATCCGCATCGAATGCCGGCAGGCCGATTGCCGAGACCACCGGGTCGCGCTGGAACTCCAGCCGGTGGTCAAGCACCACATTCACCGCCACATGGCCGGCGAACGACAGCTTGCGCCGTTCCGAAATCCCCATCTCGTCCATATCGCCGATCAGCTGGCCATCCTTGTAGATGCGGCCGTGATGCGCCTGGCCGATCACTTCCGGCTTGCCCGGCGCCAGCCGCAGGATCGAGCCGTTGCGCACGCGCGGCGTGATCTCGATGCCCGAAGCCTGCGCCAGCTCCGCCTGGGCCGTCAGGTGCGCTGCCTCGCCGTGCACCGGCACCAGGATCTTCGGCTTCACCCACTCATACATCTGCACCAGCTCCGAGCGGCGCGGATGCCCGGAGACGTGAACCAGCGCGTCCTGGTCGGTGATGATCTTGACACCCTGTTCGATCAGCCCGTTCTTGATGTCGATGATGCCCTTTTCATTGCCGGGAATGGCGCGCGAGGAAAACACCACCGTATCGCCCGATGCCAGCGCCACGTTGCGCATCTCGTCGCGCGACAGCTTGGCCAGCGCCGCCCGCGGCTCGCCCTGGCTGCCGGTGAGGATCACCACCACCTTGTCGCGCGGAATGTAGCCGTACTCGTCCTCGGCCAGGAATTCGGGAATACCGTCCATCATGCCAAGCTCGGTGGCGACATTGACCACCCGCTTGATCGAGCTGCCGAGCAGCAACACCTCGCGGCCTGCGTCGCGAGCGGCCTCGGCGATCGAGCGGATACGCCCGACATTGGAGGAGAACGTGGTGATCGCCACCCGGCCCTCCGCCTGTTCGATCACTTCGCGCAGGCCCTGGCTGATTTCCTTTTCGGACGGCGAAATCCCCTCGCGCATGGCGTTGGTGGAATCGCACATCATCGCGAGGATCCCCTCCTCGCCCAGTTGCCGGAACCTGTTCTCGTCGGTCAGCGGCCCGAGCGACGGCGTCGCGTCGATCTTCCAGTCACCGGTGTG
>JAHJUC010000016.1 GCA_018829385.1 Alphaproteobacteria bacterium | reverse complement strand
GCGCCCCAGCGCTCGGCATTGTAGATCTGCGGGATCAGGCAGATGTCGGCCAGGCCCGGCGCATCGCCATGGCAGAACCTGCCGGTAGCCGGATGGTCCAGAAGCGTTTCGAATGCTTCCAGGCCCTGACCGATCCATTTCTGCATCCAGCCCACCCGCATGGCGTCGTCACCGCCCGCCAGCTCGAGCACATGGCTGACCACCGAGAGATTGCACACCGGGTGAATGTCCATGGCGATCGAATGCGCCAGCGCCCGCACCCGCGCCCGTCCCCCCGCATCGTCCGGCAGCAGCGAAACACCGCGTGTCTCGATGATGTACTCGATGATCGCCAGCGACTGGGTCAGCATCAGCCCGTCTATTTCGAGCGCCGGAACCAGCCCTTGCGGATTGCGTTTGAGATGCTCGGCGCTCTTGTGCGCCTTGCACAACAGGTCCACCACCACCGGCTTGTAGTCGACGCCGGCGAGATTGAGCGCGATCCGCACCCGGTAGCTCGCCGACGAGCGCCAGTAGTCGTAAAGAACAGGCGTTTCCATCGATTGGCCCCTATGCCTTGGACAGTTCCTTGGCGTGCAGCCAGTCGGCATGCTTGGGCGCGCGCTTGGTCTTCGACCACTCTTCAAGCATGTCCCACTTGACCGCGTCCAGCCGCTTGATCATCGCCTCTTCGTCCGGATCCGGGCAGGCCAGTTCGACACGATGGCCGTTCGGATCGAAGAAGTAGATCGAATGGAAGATCGAATGGTCGGTCACGCCCAGCACATCGATGCCGTTGGCCTCGAGTTTTTCCTTGAAAGCCACCAGGGTGTCGCGGTCCTTCACCTTGAAGGCGATGTGCTGGACCCAGACCGGGGTGTTCTCGTCGCGTCCCATCTCCGGCTTGGTCGGCAGCTCGAAGAAGGCCAGCACGTTGCCATGCCCCGCGTCGAGGAACACATGCATGTAGGGATCGGGCTCATGCGTTGAAGGGACCTTGTCCTCGGCAATGGCCAGAACGAAATCCATGTTGAGATTGTCGACATACCAGTTGACGGTTTCCTTGGCGTCCTTGCAGCGATAGGCCACGTGATGGATCTGTTCGATTTTCATGGTTTTATTCCTCCGTTCAGTCTTTCAGGGACGCGGCCTTCAGTGCTTGCGAAAGCACCGCCCGATCGCCGATATGGTTTGCCAGAAGCAGGATCAGCCGCGCATTGAGCGCATCGCTTTGCTGTTTGCTGAGGCCCTCGTGCACCGAGAGCAGCTCGGCGTAGAATTCATCGGGCCCCTTGATGTTGGCCTGGGTGTTGAGCGCAGACATGGATTATCTCCCGATCGCTTTGAGCACGGCCGCTTTCACCGCCGTCTCGTCATAATGGTCCCAGCGCGCGGCCACGTGCTGGTCCGGCCGGATCAGATAGACCGCCGATGTCGCATCACCGAGATAACGCTGCCTGAGATAGCCATCGGTATCGTCGGCGGTATTGAGCGGCAGAGATTTCACCTCAACGCCCTCCACCGTCAGGACATCGGGCGCCGCCTCGTCGATTGTCATCAGCTGAAAGCCGAAGCCCGTCCGGTCGAGCAGCCAGCCGCCCGGCACCGGCGCGTCGACCAGCGGCGAACCCGGGCGGGTACGGTCCGGCATGGCCGCGCAGTCGGGCCCGTTGAGCGGCGAACCGTCATAGGTGCACGGTACCGACAACCGCCCGGAATTGACCATCGGCCTTGTCGCCTCGTAGCGTTCGGAAAGGTCGAGCACGGCATCGCGGAAGATCCGGCTCATTTCCGATTTCGGCGTGATGAAATCGGTCGAGCGCGACGAGTTGAGAATGTTCTCGTCGGCGCCGTGGATCCGTTCCGCATCGTAGCTGTCGAGAAGCGTAAGAGGAGACTTACCATCGAGAATCAGCTTCAGCTTCCAGGCGAGGTTGTCGGTGTCCTGCAGTCCTGAATTGGCGCCCCGCGCGCCGAACGGCGAGACCTGGTGCGCGGCGTCGCCGGCGAAGATCACCCGGCCCTCGTGGAAGCGGTCCATCCGGCGGCACTGGAACGTGTAGATCGAGCTCCATTCCAGCTCGTAGCTGATGTCCTCGCCAAGCATCGCCTTCAGCCGCCGATCGATGTTTTCCGGCTTCAGTTCCTCCTCGCGGTCGATGTCCCAACCAAGCTGGAAATCGATGCGCCAGACATTGTCGGGCTGCTTGTGCAGAAGCGCCGACTGGCCGCGGTTGAACGGCGGATCGAACCAGAACCAGCGTTCGGTCGGAAATTCCGCTTCCATCACCACGTCGGCAATGAGGAAATTGTCCTCGAACACCCGGCCGACGAAGTCGAGCCCCATCATGTTGCGGATCGGCGAGGCCGCGCCATCGCAGGCGATCACCCAATCAGCTTTCATCCTGTAAGGCCCGTCAGGCGTGCCGATGGTCAGGTCCGCGCCGGTCTCGTCCTGGGACAGTTCCAGCACCTTGTTGCCGCCGCGCAGCTCGATCGGCTTGCCCTCGGCCTGCAGCTGGCGCACCCGGTCGACCAGATACTGCTCGAAGTAATATTGCTGCAGATTGATGAAGGCCGGACGCTTGTGCCCCTGCTCGGGCAGCAGGTTGAAGCCGAACACCTGGCGCTCGTCGAAATAGACCTTGCCGAGGTTCCAGATCACGCCCTTGTCGACCATCGGGTCGCCGCAACCCAGCCGGTCGAGGATCTCGAGCGGCCGCTTGGCGAAACAGATCGCCCGCGAGCCCCAGCTCACCTTGTCATTCTCGTCGACGACGACGACCGGAACATCCTGCATCGCCAGATCGATCGCCAGCGCCAGGCCGATCGGACCGGCGCCCACCACCACCACCTTGTGGCGCGCGGGCGTTGCCTGATCCTGGTCAGCCGAACGCTGATACGGATAAAGCGGAACCTCGAATATCTTGCTCATGTTCTCCCTTCCTGCCGATCACCGGGCCGATCCTGAGCTGATCGGGCCTGGACATCGCACGCCTCAAGCCAAAATTATTAGTTGCAGATGTAACTATCAACCCGTAAAATGTCCTTTGGATAGACGGTACATGCACACCGCGATCCGGAAAGACTTGCGCGGATGGCGCAAGACCCAATTGCCGATGAAACTCATCGACTTGCCGCGAATGCAGCGGGCGGACTTTGCAGCCCGCCCAGCTCTCCTCAACCCTGCAACTGCGCCCACATCTCGGCATCGCGTTCCGCGGTCCAGATCCGTGGTGTATCGATGCCGCGGGCCTCGTCAAAGGCGCGGGCAACGTTGAACGGCAGGCAGTGTTCGTAGATGGCGAAATCCTTGAACTTCGGATCGCATTCGGCCCGCACCGCGTCCCACGCCTCTTTCAGCGTACCGCCGCGCGCCACCACCCGGGCCACCGGGCGGTAGGTGGAATCGACGAAGTCGCGGGTGCTGTCGATGGCCGCATTGACCATCTCGCGGCCGACCAGCGCATCGCCGCGTCCCGGACCGATCGCCTGGGGATCGAACATCCGGATCATGTCGAGCGTATCGCCCCAGTCGTCGAAATGGCCGTCGCCGCAATAGCACGCCGAGTGGTATTCGACGATGTCACCGGTGAACATCACTTCCTCGTCCGGCACCCAGGCGACGATGTCGCCGGCGGTGTGGGCACGGCCGAGATGCATCAGGTCGACCTTGCGCTTGCCGAGATAGACCGTCATCCGCTCGGAGAAGGTGGTCGTCGGATAGGTCAGCCCCGGAATGCTCTCATGCCCCTGGAACAGCCGCGGAAACCGCTGGAATTCACTGTCCCAGTCTTCCTGCCCGCGCTCCTCGACCATCGAGCGGGCAACGTCGCCCATGATCACGGTCGGCGCGTTGTAGGCGGATGCTCCGAGCACGCGCACCGCGTGATAATGGGTCATCACCAGGTGGCTGATCGGCTTGTCGGTGACCGAGCGGATCTTCTCGATCACCTTGTTGGCAAGCCGCGGCGTCGCCTGGGCCTCGATCACCATGACGCTGTCATCGCCGATGATCACCCCGGAATTGGGGTCACCCTCGGCGGTGAAAGCCCAGATGTCCCGGCCGATCTCGGTAAAGGAGATGTTCTTTTCCGTCATGTCACCGGCGGATGCGAATGTCTTGCTCATTGATCTGTCCTAAGCTTTTTCAACTGTTTGCTCGATGGCGCCGAAAATCGAATGGCCATCGGCGTCTTTCATCTCGATGCGCACGGTGTCGCCGAACCGCATGAACGGCGTTGACGGCTTGCCCGAGGCGATCGTCTCGATCATGCGGATCTCGGCAATGCACGAATAGCCCGCGCCGCCCTCGCTCACCGGTTTGCCGGGATCACCATTCGGTCCCTTGTTCGACACGGTCCCCGAGCCGATGATGGTCCCCGCGCACAGCGGACGGGTCTTTGCCGCATGCGCGATCAGCTGCGGAAAATCGAAGGTCATGTCGACCCCGGCATTGGCGCGGCCGAAGGCTTCGCCGTTGAGGTCGACATCGAGCGGCAGGCTGAGCTTGCCGCCGTCCCAGGCCTCGCCCAGTTCGTCCGGCGTCACCGTGACGGGCGAGAATGCGGAGGACGGCTTGGACTGGAAAAAGCCGAAGCCCTTGGCAAGCTCGCCCGGGATCAGCCCGCGAAGGCTCACATCATTGACCAGCATCACCAGCTCGATCGCCTCGCGGCAGGTGTCGATGTCGGCGCCCATTGGCACATCGCCAACGATGACCGCGACTTCGCCCTCGCAATCGATCCCCCAGGCCTCATCGGCCATGCGGATCGGACCGCGCGGAGACAGGAAACTGTCGGAGCCGCCCTGATACATCAGCGGCTCTTCCCAGAAGCTCGCCGGCATCTCGGCGCCGCGCGCCTTGCGCACCAGTTCGACGTGATTGACATAGGCCGAGCCATCGGCCCACTGATAGGCCCGCGGCAGCGGCGACAGGGCGTCACGTTCATGAAACCGCTCGGTCGGCTCCGCGCCGCTTTCCAGCATCTGCGCCACATCCCGAAGCCTCGGCGCCACGTGTTTCCAGTCATCCAGCGCCGCCTGCAGCGTCCGCGCGATATGCGGCACCCCGGAGGCACGGGTGAGATCACGCGAGACGACGACGAGACGCCCGTCCCGGCTGCCGTCACGAAGAGTGGCTAGTTTCATGCGATGTTCCTCTGTGGTTTGTCAGATGGACCTCAAGAACCGGTCCATCTCTCCCTTTGTTTCTTCCCGGAACCGGACTGCCGGCCACCTGATCAGGATGGTCAGCCGGCTTCACACCACCGTAATATCGGTCCGCTCGCGCGTCCCGGCAATGGCCTACTTGGCGCCCGACCAGCCGCCGGCTTCCGGCGTGCCGTCGAATTTCCGCTCGATCCCCTCCCAGCAGTTCACATAACCGCTCTGAAGCGTTTCAAGCTCCGCCGCATAGCGGGTGACCATCTGTGGGAACCGGGTTTCGAACATGAACGCCATCGTGTCCGACAGCTTGACCGGTTTGAGCTCCACCGTCGAGGCCTTTTCGAAGGCGTCATGATCTGGCCCGTGCGGCATCATCATGTTGTGCAGGCTCATGCCGCCCGGCAGGAAGCCCTCCTCCTTGGCGTCGTACTGGCCTTCGATCAGGCCCATGAACTCGCTCATGATGTTGCGGTGATACCAGGGCGGGCGGAACGAATGCTCGGCCACCATCCAGCGTGGCGGGAAGATCACGAAATCGATGTTCGCCGTGCCTGCCTCGCCCGAAGGCGCCGTCAGAACGGTGAAGATCGACGGATCCGGGTGGTCGAACAGGATCGCGCCCACCGGCGAAAACGTTCTCAGATCATATTTGTAGGGTGCGTAGTTGCCGTGCCAGGCCACCACGTCGAGCGGCGAATGGCCGATTGCGGTGACATGAAAGACGCCGCACCACTTGATATGCACCAGGCAGGTGGTTTCCTTGTCCTCGTAGGCCGCCACCGGGGTCTTGAAGTCGCGCGGATTGGCCAGGCAATTGGCGCCGATCGGCCCGCGTTCGGGCAGCGTGAACTTGGCGCCGTAATTCTCGCAGACATAGCCGCGCGCCCGTTCGACGCCTTCGGCGCGCATCACCTTGAACATCATGCCGCGCGGCAGCACCACGATCTCCAGCGGCGCCACCTCGATGATGCCCATCTCGGTGAAGATGGTAAGCGCGCCTTCCTGCGGCACGATCATCATCTCGCCGTCGGCATTGAAGAAGTAATCGTCTTCCATGTCGGCGGTCAGCGCATAGATGTGCGTCGCCATGCCCACCTGCCCGACCACGTCGCCGGCTGTCGTGATGGTGTGCAGCGAATCGAGAAAATGCACCTGCCCGTCCGGATAGGGCGTCGGGTCCCAGCGTCGCTGGCCCAGCGACAGGATGCCCGAATCCTGCGCCGGTGCAGAGCGCCAGTAAGGCCGGTCGATCACCCGGAAATCCGTCGTGTGACGCACGCTGGGCCGGATCCGGTAGAGCCAGGAGCGCTCGTTGGTGCCGCGCGGCGCGGTGAAAGGAGAGCCCGAAAGCTGCTCTGCATACAGCCCGTAGGCGCAACGCTGCGGCGAATTCTGCCCCTGCGGCAGAGCGCCCGGCAGGCTCTCGGTTTCAAAGTCGTTTCCAAAACCCGGCATATAAGCAAGCGACATGGGGCCACTCCGTTTGCTGTTTGAAATTGCGCGCATAAAATCAGTTGTAAATGTAACTTTCAACCTTGCGAGAGGACCTTTCTACCACGACAAGGAGATCACAGCCCGCCTCGGCGCCTGGAGATTTTCATACATCCGGGACCGACATTAGCGGCCCTTGGAGTTTACAGCTCATCCTGGTCGAAGACCGAAAGCCGAAAATGTGGCCGAACAGACCCGTTTCACTCGTCTCCTGCGCAACAAACCCTTCCCGCTCGTACAGGGCGCGAGCCCGCGGATTGCTGTCGATCACGTCGAGTCGGACACTTGTCGCACCCAGGTCGCGGGCCTTCCGCTTGACCGCCGCCAGCAACAGGGTGCCCACCCCCTGCCCGCGCGCCGCGGCCGAGACGAAGATCCCGTCCATCAGCAGCGAACCGGCCTCCACCGGCCGGTCCAGCGTCGACAGCACCAGACCGCGCCAGAAGCCGCCAACAGGACCGTAGGCTGCGCACAGCTGCGCCATGCCGCCACCGACGAAACCGCCCGACGATGTCTTGAACCCGGCGACACCAAGCAGGTCACCCTGCTCCGACACGGCGCTGATCGCGTGCGTCGGGTCGACCACGTTCTCGAGAAAGGAAAGCGCCAGTGCCTCGGGTTGCATGACCGGCGCCAGCTTTCCCTTGAAGGCCTCCCAGAACAACGCCGTCGCCTCGCGCCGATGCCCGGGGCGCAGCCCCTGTTCGATACTTGCCGTCGGCGATGTCCTCATGAAGCGATGGTCCGGTCCGGAGTTGCAGCGGGTTCTAACAATATGAGGCCGGATCCCGGGGTTGCAAGGTGTGCCCGCCACCCGGCAAACCATCCGGGCCGGCCTCTTCCGGAGTCTCCCGCATTGCAGCAACATCCTAGATCTTGATTGTTATGATTCATGTTTCATCAATCATAACAGAACTATAGATCGACCAGAGGCCGACAGATCCGCGACATGCCGTCGTGACCAGGCCCGCCAAGTCCATGACGGACCTCTCCCTCCCAAAGTTCGGCTCGTATCCGGCGCTTGCCGGACCCAGCACTTTACAAGGATAAGTCGGATGCTCGGCTTCAAGAACAGATCATTGTCCACCAAGCTCGTCGCGGTGGCCGGCGCCACCGTGACCGCGGTGCTCCTCGTTTCCAATTTCATTCTCATTTCCCAGTCGCAAAGCCGCGTCGAAGAACTGGTCTTCGATCAGGCGCGGATCGAGGCCAGGGCGATTTCCGCCAACATTGCTGGCCAAATCGGCGGCCTGGCCACCGCGACCAGCACCATGGCCGCCATCCAGGGCCGGGGCCACAGCACGTCCGACCTCGACCGCGCGGCCATCATGAACCTGCTCAAGGCCACCATGCAGGCCCACGACATGGCTTTCGGCAGCTGGTTCGCCGAAGCCGGCAACGCCCTTGACGGACGCCAGGCCGAGTTCATCGACAACAAGGAGATGGCCGGCAACTCCAAGGGCGAATTCAGCCCGTACTGGTCGCGCAAGTCCAATGGCGACATCCATTTCTCGACATTCGAAATAGATCACGCTGCCGCCTGGTATGCGCTTTCGGCCGAAAGCGGCAAGGGCGCCATCACCCCGCCCTACGAGGCGGAAGAAGCCGCGGTCCCCACCACTCTGACCTCGATCACCGCTCCGGTGGTCTCCGACGGCAAGTTGATTGGCGTCACAGGCATCGATGTTTCGCTCGCATCGCTGGCCGCTGAACTCTCGAAGATGCGGCCCTTCGGAACCGGCCGGGTCATGCTTGTCTCGCAGGATAGCAAATGGCTGGTCGGCCCAACCGTCGACGCGATGATGACCGACTTCGATGACGCCGGAAAAGCCGAGGTTTCGGCAGCTTTGACGAACAATACTTCCAGCATCGTTCGCGACATCGACGGAAATGACGGATCGAAGCTCCACCGCGTCGTCTACCCGTTCGAAATTCCCGGCGTCAACGCAAGCTGGGTGGTCATCGTCGACGTGCCTGAAACCGCCATTTCCGCCCCGGTCATGCAGCAGACCATCATGATGATCATCGGCGGTATCATTGTTCTTGCGGCCGTGTTGCTCGGCCTGATGGTTGCCGTCAACCGCATGGTCAAGCGTCCGCTGGACGAACTTGTCGCCGATGTGAACACCCTCAGCCAGGGCAAGTTCAGCGATCCGATCAGCGGTCAGACCCGCTCGGACGAGACCGGTGCGGTTGCCCGCGCCCTCGAAGGCTTCCGCCACCGCCTGGCCGAAACCGATGCGCTGGAATCCGAAGCCGCCCGTGCGCGTGACACCGCCGAGCGCGAGCGCTCCAACACCGAAACCGAGCGCAACAACGCCGCCGAACTGCAGAAGCGGATCGTCGCCCGGCTCGGCACCGGCCTGTCGCGGCTGTCCGCCGGCGACATGTCGCACCGGATCACCGAGGAGTTTCCGGGCGAATACGCCCAGCTCCGCGAGGATTTCAATTCCGCCATGCAGAGCCTTGAGAACACCATCCAGACCATCAACGTGTCGGTATCCAATATCACCTCGGGCACCGGCGAGATGAGCACTGCGGCCAACGACCTTTCGGCGCGCACCGAGAAGCAGGCCGCAAGCCTGGAAGAAACCGCCGCCGCGCTCGACCAGCTGACCTCGCAGGTCAACGCCAGCGCCGAAAACGCCAAACTGGCCGCGCAGACCGTGGAGAATGCCAACCAGAGCACGCACCAGTCCGGTACCGTGGTCGAGAAGGCCATCCAGGCGATGAACGGGATCGAGAATTCATCCCGCGAAGTCAGCCGCATCATCGGCGTGATCGACGAGATTGCCTTCCAGACCAATCTGCTGGCGCTCAATGCCGGTGTCGAGGCCGCCCGGGCGGGCGAAGCCGGCCGCGGTTTTGCGGTGGTCGCACAGGAGGTGCGGGAACTGGCCCAGCGATCTGCCGCCGCCGCCAAGGAAATCGCCACCCTGATCACTACCTCCGCCGGACAGGTGGACCAGGGCGTCGACTACGTCGCCCAGACCGGCGAGGCGCTCAAGGGCATCTCCTCGCAGGTTGTCCAGATCAACAACCTGATCCGCGAAATCTCGCAATCGGCCTCGGAACAGGCCGTCGGCATCCGCGAGATCAACGCCGCGATCAACCAGATGGATCAGGTGACCCAGCAGAACGCGGCCATGGTCGAGGAAACAACCGCCGCCAGCATGGCGCTCAACAACGAGGCCCAGAACCTTGGCGGCATCGTCGCCAACTTCCAGGTTTCCGGCAAAGCCTCGGTGTCCCAACTCGGCGCCATGGCCACGAAAATGCGCAACCAGCCGGAACGGCCAGCCAAGGCCGCGCCAAGACCGCGCAGCACTGGTAACGCCGCATTGGCGCAAACCGACTGGACCGACTTCTGACGGCTTCGACGTCTGCAGACGGATCAACTGGAAAGGGGCCGCAAGGCCCCTTTCTT